>JAUWJN010000054.1 GCA_030607655.1 bacterium | reverse complement strand
GGATGAAGCTTACCAGGAGCACTTGATTGATTCAGCCCTAGCGGACGCTGATTCCGCGTCAGTTGAGCGGCTGCGGCGACTGATCGCGGCTTTTGCGGCCAGCCCCTGGAGTGAGCTGCGGCCGGCTCCCGAGGATGTGGAAAGACCGGTGCATCTGGTTCGCGAAGTAGCCGGTGCAATAGTGGACATCGGCGGCGTGGTAGACTTACTCTTATCAGCGCAGGCTCAGTTCGCGGACTTCAAGACCAACCGCCGACTGGACGAGTCAGATGTGGAGAATTACGCCCTACAGATGTACATCTACCAGCAAGCTCTGCTCACGGAGCCGGCCCTAGCCACCAAGTTGCAGCCCCTGATTGTCCACGTTACCGAGAGCGGCCTGAACGAGATACCCCTGGACGAGGCATTGGTATCCCGCCAAGCTGAACGCCTTGACCAGGCCCTTAGCCAGATCGTTGAGTTGGAATCCATCCAGCAGCGACCGGCGCCTTCGCTCCAGCCGCCGTGTGAGGGGTGCCCATTTGTAGACATCTGTCCTGATACTGCGCTACGCAGCGAGAGGTAGGTGGTGAGCTATGCACTCGACCGTCACGTTTGCCATCAGAATGTGGCACGCAATTGTCACCGGCCTGTTGGTTCTGGCTCTGATCATTCATCAGGATTGGCCCGCTGCCGCGCAGCCTCCCGACCTCAGGCCCGACCAGCAGCGCGGAGCGGCCTTACTCCTGGCGGCTATCTCGGGGGGTGGTTTTATCCTGGTGGTAGGGCTGATGCGGTGGTTAGGCCGCCGACAGGCTCAAGCTCGACGCCAGGCGCAGGCCGATGAGGAGACTCCCTGGGACCGCGCCCAGCGCCATCTGGAGGAAGCCAACTCCGAAGATGACGGCACCAAATAATCCATAGTCTTACCATCTGTCGTTCCTCGCCGTTATCTGCTGTTGTCTGGCGTTGTCTGCCGTTCCCTGCTGTTACCCCTCTCCTGCAAGGAGAGGGGCCAGGGGTGAGGCCTTGCCGTTGCGATTCTCTCTTGACAGCCCCCGGCAGTTGGAATAAAATAGCCCTCAAGTGGGCGGGTAGCTCAGCTGGGAGAGCGCCTCCCTCGCACGGAGGAGGTCGAGGGTTCGAATCCCTTCCCGTCCACCATTATCATCTTAGCCACAGCAACAGGGGGCTAGCTGATGGACCCCGAGTTAAGTTCCCTCCCCTATCCTGAAGGCAAGCAGGGAGCGTTTTCCCTCACCTTTGATGATGGTATCACCTCGCAACTGGAGCGGGCGATACCGATGATGAATGATTGCGGCCTGCGCACCACCTTCTATCTGGGCCTGGGCGGTGAGGATTGGGAGGAACGCTGGGCGCCGTGGCGCGAGGTAGCGGCGAGTGGCCATGAACTGGGCAGTCACGGCACCACGCATATGTGTTCCCGGGTCCTGCGGGATCATCTTAAAGCCCGCAGCCTGGAGGATTGTACTCTGGCGGAGATGGAAGAGGATATCGCTTTGGCGGCCCAGCGTCTGCGCCAGTTGGTGCCGCAGCAGCGGGATACCTCTTTTGCTTATCCCTGCTATCAGACCCACGTCGGCGAGGACCACAATCGGCAGAGCTATGTCCCGATTGTCGCCAAGTATCACATCGCCGGCCGGGCGGGCCGGTCGGAGCTGGCCAATCACCCCCTCACCGCTAGCTTAGCTTGTTTATCCTCGTGGGGCGGCGAGCGAGCGTGGGGACCGACGCTGGTGGGCCTGGCCGAGCGCTGTGCTACTGAGGGCAAGTGGGGCATAATGAACTTCCATGGTATCAACGAAGGCCATCTGACAGTAGCCGAAGTTGATTTCGCCGAGCTATGCCGACACTTGCAGCTCCATTCTGACCGTATCTGGACCGCGCCCGTCGCCGAGGTCGCCCGCGCCTTCGTAGATTGGCGCGAGGCCCAACAGCTACAGTGAGCCCCACCGTTGCTATCACCTTATTCAAGCAACCACCGGAGGTAATCGTAACATGGCAAACCTAGCAATAAAGGATGGCAAGCCCCTGCTGGAAGGCAAGACCATCGGCAAGTCCTGGCCGCTTTACGACGACACCGACCGCCAGGCGCTAATCCGCGCACTGGAGAGCACGAAATGGTGCTGCACTTCGCACCAGAAGCAAAGCGACTCGGAAGTCGGCAAATTCGAGATTGCGTTCGCTGAATATCAAGACAACGAATATGGCGTAGCCGTCACCAATGGCACTACCGCCATTGAGGTAGCGCTGCGTGCTGGCGACATTCAGCCCGGGGATGAGGTCATCGTGCCGGCGCCCAGCTTCATCGCCACCGCTATGGCACCTTCTTTCGTGGGCGCTATACCAGTATTCGTTGATATTGACCCGGAGACTTACACGCTTTCGCCGGCGGCATTTGAGAGTGCTATTACCGCCAAGACGCGGGCGGTGATCCCGGTGCATCTGGGGGGATACCCGGCTGATATGGACGCGATTGGCCCGATAGCCGAGCAGCATGACCTGCTGGTTATTGAGGACTGCGCCCATGTGCACGGCACTATCTTTGATGGGCACAAGTTTCCCGTGAGCGATATGGGGACTTTCAGTTTCCAGCAGGGCAAGACGCTATCGGCGGGCGAGGGGGCATGGTTCTGACCAACGATCGCGAATTAGCGGCGAAGCTGCACAGCCTCAGTAGTCATGGACGGATGGCGGGGCATCCGTTGTATGAGCATCACCTGGTTGGCTCCAACCTGCGCATGGTTGAGTTTCAGGGCGCATTGCTACTTGCGCAGCTCGCGCGCCTTGATGAACAGATCAAACATTGCGATGCCAATGCCCGCTACTTAGCCGCCGGTATGGAGCAAATCCCTGGTGTCCGGTCTATGAAGTGGGACGAGCGCCTCACCCAATGGGGATTCTACTACTGGACTTTCAAGTTCATACCTGAGGCCTGGGAGGGCATTACCCGCGACCAATTCCTCCAGGCGGCCGGCGCCGAGAATCTACCTATTGGGGGCGGCGGCCACATTGACCCGATGTACCTGAACCCGATGTACACCGAAGGCCACGCCACCCACCGCAAGCACGAATGCCCTAACTGCGAATATGCCTGGAAAAACGAGGCGCTTAGCTTTGGCCATGCCACTTTCTTAGGCCCGCGGGAGGAAATGGACCTTATCTTGTCGGTCTTTCAGAAGGTTTGGGATAACCGCGACGAGCTGAGGAGCTGAGAAGTTAGGCCAGATACCGAGGAGGTTAGCTTAATGAGAGAAGTACAACAACAACCCGGATCCTTGAGAGCCGGCGTAGCCCAGGTAGATATCACGCCTAAGGCCGGTGTGCAATTGGCCGGCGACATTGGCCGGCGTAGGCCAGCTCGATTGGTAAGCGACCCACTTTACGCTAAGGCCCTGGTATTTGAGTGCAACGGGTGTAAGCTCTGTTTCGTGGGCCTTGACCTGACGGTGATTACCCGACAGTATTCCGCCCTGATCAGGCAGGCGGCCACGGAGAATTTCGGATTTGAGCCGGAGGCGGTCATGATCCATCCTACCCAGACCCACTCGGCTCCGTCGTTGGGTTACTTTATGCTCGATGAGGATTTCCCGGCTCTTCCTCCGCAGTACGATTGGATACGTGGAGGCGACGAGTCCTATAATTCTTTCGCCGTGGAAGGCATCGTCCAGGCTATCCGGCTAGCCAATGAGGCCCTGCAGCCTGTCCAGATTGGGGTGGGTAGCGGGATAGAAGGCAGAGTGGCGTTTAACCGGCGGGCGGTGAAGCGTGATGGTTCTGTAGGTATGCCAGGGAGACGCTGGGAGAACCCCCTTGGCCCCACTTGGATTCGGTACTTGGAGGGGCCTATTGATCCGGAGTTGGGGGTAATGTGCGTGCGTACGGAATCCCTGCGCATGGTTGCTATGCTGGTGAACTACACCTGTCATCCAGTGCATCTTCTCCCTAAACCGATAGTTTCCGCCGACTGGCCGGGAGCACTGGCCGACCAGCTCAGGAAAGCATATGGCCAGGACTGTGTAGCCGTGGTTCTGAATGGTGCCTGTGGAAACATTAATCCCTGGCCTCCGTATAATTCCGATTATGTAGAAGACCATCGGCGGATGGGGAGGGTCTTGGCAGCAACTGCTGGCAAGGTTATTGAGACCCTGCCATTTCAAGACGAAGCTATTCTAGATTGGAAGACCAAGCATGTGAAGATCCCTCTTCGGCAAGTTGACCCCCAAGACCTTGATAAAGCCGAGAAGCTTTTGGCCCAATATCCCCAGCCCGTGTGGACAGATGAACAGTGTACACGAGTGGACTCCGACTGGATGCGGGCCGCAGAAGTTCTCAGCGTACATCTCTGCCAACAGCGCGAAGGGGCGTTAGATTATGAGATACAGGTCTTCCGCGTGGGAGATACAGCCTTTGTTGGTCTGCCCGGAGAACCCTTCGTAGAAGGCGGCCTGCGAATCAAATTGGCCTCGCCGACCTACCCGACCTATATCGTGCACATGACTACTCACTATGTGGGTTATATCCCCACTAAGGAAGCTTTCGACCGGGGAGGCCACGAGGTCGCGACCTCCTACTGGGCCAAGCTGGTACCCGAAGCGCTCGATATAGTCGTGGAGGCAGCCATAGATTTGCTGCACGAAGTATTCCGAACGTAGACAGCACGCCTCGCCGGCGGACTTAGGCCCGCGGGAGGAAATGGACCTTATCTTGTCGGTCTTTCAGAAGGTTTGGGATAACCGCGATGAGCTGAGGAGCTAGCCCAGCAGGTCACAGACACCAGGCAACCCGATGCTCCCGCCTAGGGACATCGGGTTGCCTGTGCCCCTCCTTCACATACCGACCTCGGCACTCAGCGTTCAGCCGTTTGGCGTTATCTGCCGTCGTCTGCCGTTCCTCACGTCATTTCTATTTCTACGTCATCAGCCACCCCGCCGAGTATCGTATAGTCGGTACGTGCCTCCTGAAGTATCGAGCCCGGGACGAACTTATTGACCGGCCCGTGAGCCGCCAGCCGGGCGATGAACCGCTGCCAGGCCATAGGCGTATACGGCCCGCACATCCCATCCAGCCAGAAGCTGCGGTGCTTAGCTCCCAGGATATCGGCCGGCCCGATAGTAGCGGCTTTCGGTGGCACCCACGACCAGTCCCCGCCGAAAGAGTGCAACGCATTCTGCATTATGGTCATCGGGGTCAGCTCTACAATCTGGGCGGTAGCCTGTTTGTATTCCTCCAGGGTGTCATAATTGTGTCCCAGATGCGACTCCCAGAAGGCAATATGGCCGCACCAGCCGATACCCCCGTAACAGCAATCCGCCCCGCCCTGCGCGGCGATCAGCGCGGAGTAATCATTGATGTTATCAGTATTGGGGAAGTGGATATTCTCCTGGTTAGGCCGCAGGTCTTCGTCAATCCGGGCAAAGAAATTATCCCCCATCGCGGTGGCGAATGATCCCTCCCAATCCGGGGGAGCGGTCTGCCCGTTCTCGTCGGCGTACTCATCCATATTGAAGGTGACCAGGTGCTGGCAGTCAATCCCCAGGCGGTTGATGATGCCGGCGGCGATCTCGAACTGGGGCACCGGCCCCACCGGCAGTATCAGGATGCACTTACGGCCTTCCTCAGCCGCCTGCCGAATGCGAGTAACGATATCCAGGGCAAACTCGGCGTAGAACACAGTGGGATCGTCAATAACGCGGATCTGAAAGTCAGGATTAGGATGGTCACAGATTTCCGCGCGCGTTATTTTCCGCACCCGCGCACAAGCTTCTGCATCCTGGAAGTCAATAAACTTAGCCAACGCCGGAGCAAATGCCATAGCTGACTCTCCTCTCTGGGACTAATCACTGGGTGATATATTTCTTCCCCGGCCCCCGTTATCCTCCTCCTTCTCGCTCTACAGCAGGGCAAGCGCTCCCTGAAGGCGAAACAGACTATCAACGCAAACCTACTTTGATCCGAGTGGCAAGTATCGGACAAGAGATTACGGAGAGGAAGAATGGCTGAATTAGCAATTAAAGGCGGGCGGCCTTTGCGGACACGACCCTTCCCCCCATGGCCAGTTGTTACTGAAGACGAAAAAGAAGCAGTTATGAAAGTGGCGGAAAGTGGCAGATGGGGTCACATCTTAACCCCGCAAGCCGAGCAATTTCGCGAAAGATTTGCTGAATATCACAATGTTGATTATGCCATTTTGGCAACCAGCGGTTCTACCGCGTTAGAAATCGCCCTAAGGAACGCCGGGATAGGAAGTGGTGATGAGGTAATCACCCCGCCTACGACCTGGGTGGCTACCAATTTGGCACCCGTGATGGTCGGAGCTGATCCGGTGTTTGCTGATGTGCGCCCGGACACATACTGTATGGACCCTGACCGGATAGAAGAAGCTATTACTTCCCGCACCAAGGCTATAATCCCGGTCCACATCGGCGGGTATCTGTGTGATATGGATAGAATAATGCAGATTGCCGATAAGCACGGCCTTGTGGTGATTGAGGATTGTGCTCAGGCCCATGGGGCAAGGTATAAAGATAACGTGGTAGGAAGCATTGGTCATTGGGGCTGCTTCAGCTTTGAGAAATCAAAGCTAATGACGGCCGGTGAAGGAGGGATGGTAATAACCAATGATGAGAATTTGAGCGATTCTGTATTCGGCATCTTGGGAGCGGACGGAGAACAAGCAGAAAGAATTGCGGAAGGACGAAAAAATGTGGGTTGGAACTATAGGATGACCGAATTTCAAGTCGCCATCCTTCTGATTCAACTGGACAGATTGCAGGAACAACAAAACAAGAGGATAGACAATGCTGAATATTTGAAAAAAAGACTTTTGGAAATAGAGGGCCTAGAGCCCTTAAACCAGGGCGTGGCTCAAAACTATTATTCCTACGTCTTCAGATATGATTGTGCCTATTGGCAGGACATTTCCAAGCAACGCTTCATGGCGGCTTTGGTGGCGGAGGGCATTCCTCTGTTCTCTACCCCATCCCATCAGATTCCTGCCTACCGGTCACCGTATTTCCATTCGCCACGGAAAAGTTATGATAAGGTATATTGTCCCGTAGCGGAGAAGGCTTTTAGTGAAGAAGCAATAGGCTTTCAAGCCACCTGGATGTTGCTGGGTGAAAAAGCGGATATGGACGACATAGTCAACGCCATACTCAAGATAAGACAGA
The DNA here is from genome assembly GCA_030607655.1 of bacterium. Taxonomy (GTDB): domain Bacteria; phylum Armatimonadota; class Zipacnadia; order Zipacnadales; family Zipacnadaceae; genus JALGTV01. The sequence goes on along the minus strand of JAUWJN010000054.1, from coordinate 3,983 downwards.
ACATAGAAGAGCTGCTATAACTGGGGCTGGTGGCAGGCAGTAGCTAAGCTGGTAGAGCAAAATGAGTTGGTACGAGCGTGACTATCTTTCTGCCCGAGGAAAAGCGGTCCCAGATGACAAGGGCCTAGCGGCCCCACACTGGGCCAAGGAGTTTTTCAGATGACAAGGACTGCCTTTGAGAAGACATTTCCGACCGATGTGCTCTCCAAGCGGGAACGAGTCGAGAGGACATTAGACCTGAAGCCGGTGGACCGTGTCGCCATCCATGAGCAGCTTAGCCTCAACCCGGTCGTCATCGCGCTGTACACCGGCAAGAAAATTGAAGGGTTCAACTACACCTACGAAGATGTCTGTGTGGTCATTAGAAAAACTCTTGACACTTGTTTTGAACCACATGCCCCCCTGGGTACGGATCGAGTGACGGACCAGGACGGGTTCGTCATCCAGAACGACAACTGGAACTCGTGGATAGTGAGCCGGCCGTTTTCCGATGTTGCCGGCGCCCGGGAGTACTTGCTGCGCAAGACCGAGCAAATCCGCGACCCGCAAACGGACTATGAGCAGTTGGGCCAGGAATTTCATACGCGTATGCAGCGGCTGCAGCGGCTCGTTGGCGATACAGTGATCATTAGCGAGAGCCGCCTCGGCTTAGAAGCATGCTGGTACCGAGTGGGGTTGACCTTGTTCTCCTACCTGTATGACGATGACCCGGAGGTCATCTCACAGTTCATTGAGGCCCACGTCGCCCACGAAATCCGCCGCGTCCAGGCCATAGCTGACCCTGACTTTTCGCCAGTTGCGTGCATCTTCGCCGACTACGGCACCAAGCAAGGGCCGATGTTCAGCCCCACGTTCCTGCACAAGGAACACTTCCCCTACTTGCGCCGACTGACCGATGTCTGGCACCGCCATGGGATTAAGGTCCTCTATCATAACGACGGTAACTGGAAGAAGATTATCCCTGACCTGGTGGACTGCGGAGTAGATGGCTTCAGTTGTCTGGAGCCAGCGGTCGGCATGGACATTGTCGAGTTGAAGAACGCCTGGCCTCAGCACATCTGGATGCGCGGCATAGATGGGGTTGATCTGATGGAAAGAGGAACACCCGAACAAGTCGCCGCAGAGGTGCGCAGGCAGATTGAGGAGACCGATGCTCTTCAGACGGGGGGTATGCTCATCGGCACTGCCAGTGAAATTAACCCTCCCATCAAGCCCGAAAACTACCAGGCTATGATCGAGGCCGTAGGGGAAGTGCTAAATCCGGACTTGGGGCCGGAGATCCAGTAGTCAAATCTATAGCGGCCAAGGCTTTGGCTACGCTTCGGGCATCGGTGCCTGAGTCATTACTCATGGCAGTTGTATTGCTAACTGCCGTTCTGGCCTGGCGCTTTCTAGGCGAGCGGCTACAAGGCGTGGGCGGAGCGACGGCCGACGACCTCTGATCGCGGGTGCTCTCTATCCCCATCAGGTCGGGCTGATATTTCCCCCAGTAAGTGCAATAACCCTCTCCACCCGGTCCTATTAGCATGCTCTACCTACCAGGCCGTCCAGCCGCCGTCTACAGTCAGCACCGATGCATTGACCATACCCGCATCCTCACTGGCCAGGTAGACCACTGCCGCGGCCACGTCCTGGGGTGTAGCTAGCTTACCACAGGGAATCTTACCGAGCACGAAGCGCAGGAACTCAGGGTCTTGGAGTCGGTCGCGGGTGAGGTTCGTCTCCACGAAGGTAGGGGCGACGGCATTGACTGTTATGCCGTGCTTGGCCCATTCCACCCCCAGGGCACGGGCCAGTTGGATCATGGCTCCCTTGGTGGAGCAGTAGACACACTGGCCGGGAATGGCAATAAGCCCCGACTGGCTGGCGATGAAAATGATGCGGCCCCAGCCCCGGGGGATCATCAGCTTTGCTGCTGCCTGAGCCACGAAGAAGCCCCCCTTCACGTTGGTGGCGTAGTGGTCGTCCCAATTTTCCGGGGTTACCTCCAAGCCCGGGGTCGGTCGGTTGATACCGGCGTTGTTGACGAGAATATCAATGTGGCCGAACTCGGATTCAACGGCAGCAATGCCCGCCTGGATCTGATCGAGTACACGGACATCCATGGCAAATTTGAATACCCGCCGCCCGTACTGACCTGCGTTGGCCGCCACGTCCTCCAGGCTCTCGCCGGGCCGGTCCGATATGCCCAGGTGAGCGCCGGCGCTGGCCAGGGCTACGGCTGCGGCCGCCCCCAGTCCGGTCGCCGCTCCCGTAATCACTGCCACCTTGTTATCCAGACGGAACATTGCCTCGCTCATCAGCTACTCCTTTCTGCGGCGCGGTACCGCTCAATTCTCATGCGGGCCGTCACAGCGTGGGCCAGCATGTTCTCCAGTTTGCACTGGCGCTCGGTGACCGCGGCAATTTCGGCAGAAGCCGCCTGTGTCATCCGCTGGAATGTGCACGTTTTCAGGAACTTGCCTACCCACACTCCGCCGGTATAGCGGGCTGCACGGCTGGTGGGGAGAATGTGATTGGTGCCGATTGACTTGTCACCGTATGCCACTGTCGTCTCCTCGCCGATAAACACAGACCCGTAGTTCGTGAGGTTGGCGAAGAAGTAGTCGGTATCACTGACATGAAGCTCCAGGTGTTCGGGTGCGTAATCGTTGCTTAGCTCTACCGCTTCCTGGGGGCTGTCGGCTACATAGACGATGCCGTTGGCCGCCCACGAGGCGCTGGCGATATCTCTGGTGGGCAACCCGGCCAACTGCTCCTCGCCCTCGTTGATAGTTCGGTGGGCGAAGGCTTCGCTGAAGCAGATTAGACAGATGCCACTGTTAGGGTCATGTTCGGCCTGGCCCAGCAGGTCGCAGGCAACTAGGGCAGGGTCGGCCTGGTCATCGGCAATGATGAGTATCTCCGTCGGGCCGGCCAGGATGTCTATACCACAGCGGCCGAAGAGCTGGCGTTTGGCCTCAACCACATACTTATTGCCGGCGCCACAGAGCATATCAACAGGCTCGGTATCTCCCAGCCCGAAAGCCATCAGCGCCATAGCCGGCACGCCGCCCAGCACAAAAATCCGATCGGCGCCGGCCTTCGCCATCGCGTTGATAGTTGCCGGATAGTATCCTTGGCCCTTTACGGGCGGGGTGCAGGCGACAATCCTTTTTACCCCCGCCACCTTGGCCGGAATGATGCTCATCTGGGCCGAACCGAACATTGGATACCTACCCCCGGGTATATAACTTCCCACCGAGCTGACGGGGATGTGCTTGTGGCCCAGGATGACGCCCGGTTTGATTTCCACCTCCAGCGCCAGCAATGTGGCAAGCTGGGCCCGGGCAAAGTCGCGCACGTTCGCCTGACAGAAGTCAGTGTCCTCTATCGCCTGTTTAGGGAGCTGGGCAATAGCCGCTTCAATTTCTTTCCCTGTGAGTTCAAAGCTGGGGGGATTCCAGTCATCAAATTTGATACTGTACTTGCCAACTGCATCCATGCCGTTGCGCTCCAGGTCCGTGAGCATTTCGGCGACAACCTGGGTTGTTTCCTGATCCTGCTCAAACAGTCTATGTCCGCCACTTTTGACGACTTTCATAGCGAAGTCAGCCGCCTTTCTTTATAGGATCGCACCGGATGGATACTGTGCCTTCCCTCGGGTGAATCTGCCTGCCGGGGCTACTTGAAGACCAGCTTGGCTGAGGCGGCCTGGAATTTCACATGACCATCCAGGTAACATATATTGATGGAGCCTCGGCTAGAGCCATGCAGGGTAACACCGTGCTCAGTGCGGGTAAGTTTGCACCAGGCATCCGTCCACAGCCAGCAGTTACTGTCCCACTGCAAGCTCATAATGCGCGCTTCGTCCCCCGCGTTCTGGGGCAGGAAGCCCCACGAAATCCAAGTGCTATAGGTGGGTTGGGGTGGGTTGACAGTACTGGGTATCTGGTCATAGCTGAAGTAGTAGTAGCCGATATTGCCGGCCGTCTGGTTAGCCT
>JAUWJN010000026.1 GCA_030607655.1 bacterium | reverse complement strand
GCCTTTGTGAGACAACTGCAACGATTTGGGCAAGCACTACGCAGTACAGATGCTAACCAACTCGACGAGCTGTTAGAGGAGGCCCAACGGTGGCGGGAGAAGTTGGGCAAATGATGAGCGCTCTACGGGTGAGTGGCCCGGCCGCGGGCCTTGTCGGGGAAGCCGTGGTGCCTGGCGACAAGTCCATCTCCCACCGGGCCGTCATCCTTGGGGCTTTGGCTGAAGGGGCGACTGCGGTAAGTGGCTTTCTGAATGCTGAGGACTGCGTCAACACGGCCTATGCCGTGGAGCAGATGGGGGTGGCAATTGAGGGATTAGGCCAGGCTAATGTTCTTATTCAGGGTGTTGGTCTGCAGGGCTTGGAACCGCCCCGTGGCACATTGGAGCTCGGCAATTCGGGTACGGGCATGCGGCTACTGATGGGCGTGCTGGCGGGTCAGGATTTCGCTGCTACACTCACCGGCGATGAATCTCTGCGGCGCCGGCCCATGGACCGTATCGCCGAGCCGCTGGGGCAGATGAGCATCCAAGTGGAGGGACACGGCCCGCGATGTACCCCGCCGGTGACCGTATTGGGCGGTGTACCAAAGCCGATAACATACCACACACCGATGGCCAGTGCGCAGGTCAAATCGGCGGTGTTGCTGGCCGGCCTGTATGCAGCGGGTCGGACCACGGTCATCGAACCGGCCCAGTCCCGCGACCATACCGAACGAATGCTGGCCGCCTTTGGTGCCCAGGTGGATATTGAGGGTCTTGCGGTGAGCGTCCAGGGCCAACCTGACCTGCAGGGCCGAGAAGTTGTAGTACCCGGAGATTTTTCGGCGGCCGCTTTCCTGCTGGTAGCAGGTTTGCTGGTTCCTGATTCTGAAGTGACTGTACGCGGGGTATTGCTGAATCCCACCCGCACTGCTTTGTTGGAAATACTTCAGCGTATGGGTGCTGATGTACAGGTTACTAACGAACGTCTGATTACTGGGGAGCCTATCGGCGACATCACGGTGCGCAGCAGCGATTTGGTAGCTACTGAGGTCGGTGGTGAGGAGATTCCGCGAATGTTAGATGAGGTGCCGATACTGGCGTTGGCTGCTACTCAGGCCGACGGCCGCACTGTCATCAGAGATGCGCGGGAACTGCGAGTAAAGGAGTCAGATCGCTTGGCGACAACCGCTGAGGTATTGTCAGCTTTCGGTGCTACAGTTCGCCAGCAGCCTGACGGGCTGGTGATTGAAGGTCCCACGGCGCTGTATGGTGCGACTATTGACAGCCACCACGACCACCGCATTGCTATGATGGCAGCAGTAGCGGGTACGATTGCGAGAGGTTGCACTGAAATTCACGGGGCGCAGTGTATCGCCACATCTTTTCCCGAGTTTGTAAGCACGTTGGGTGATCTGGGGGTAGATATCCGTGGCCAGAGATAAGGCTGGTGGAAACACGTGCAGGGTAGCCATTGACGGCCCGGCCGGCTCCGGTAAGAGCACGGTAGCCCGCAAATTGGCCCGGCGGCTTGGATATACCTACGTTGACAGTGGCGCGATGTACCGAGCGGTGGCTTACCGGGCCCTCCAGGCAGGCTTAGACGTAAATGATGATGCTGATAAGATTGCCGACCTAGCCGCGCAACTCCATTTTGAGTTTCGCCCGGTGGACGGCCAACCTCATCTATTTGTGGATGGTGAGGATGTAGAAGAGGCTATCCGTACGCCTGAAGTGGGTAACCTGTCCTCGCCGGTCTCGGCGATCCCCGGGGTACGCCAGCATCTGTTGGCAGCTCAGCGGCAGATGGCTAAAGAGGCCGGCGTAGTGATGGAGGGGCGGGACATCGGTACGGTAGTGCTGCCCGCCGCGGAGGTGAAAATATTCCTGACTGCTTCAGTCGAGGAGCGGGCCCGCCGCCGGCAGCAACAGTTGCGTGAAGCGGGTATCCAGCGGGACCTGGACGAGATAATACGTGAGCAGCAGGAGCGTGACCGCAGAGACAGCTCTCGTGCGGTAGCGCCGTTGCGCCAGGCCGACGACGCTAAGAAGGTCATTACTGACGATATGACTGAGGACGAGGTAGTGAACGTTCTGGAGAAGCTAGTTCGCGAGGTGGTGGAGAGGTAGTGGGTAATGCATAAAGAACCTGAACCCATTCGCTCCTGGACCTGGCCACACTACGAGATGGTGCGGATATTTCTGCCCCGGATATGGCGAGTATTCGGGGGATGGCGGATAGAGGGACAGCAGCACATTCCCGATAACGGCGGAGCCGTTATCGCGCCGAACCATATCTCGTTCTTTGACCCGCCTACCGTCGGCTCCTCGCTGCCGCGGCGAGCTTACTACTTCGCGAAGAAAGAGCTTTTCGCGATTCCTATCTTTGGCTGGCTTATTCGGAAATGCTACGCATTTCCAGTGGACCGCGAAGGCAGCGACCATACTGCCTTCCGGCATGCCATAAGATTGCTGCAGAGCGGCGAGTTGTTGATAGTATTTCCCGAAGGTGGCCGCAGTCAAGACGGGGCGCTAGAAGAAGGGGGCATTGGCGCGGCTCTCATTGCTTCTCGGGCGGGCGTGCCGATAGTTCCCTGCTCGTTATGGGGCACGGATGATGTGCTGCCCCGGGGGGCGTGGTTCCTGCACACGGGTCTAGTACAGGTGAGCTTTGGGCCACCGATACACTGCCAAGAATTTGGCAGCGGTCGGCTAAACAAGGAGCAATTGCAGCAAGTAACTGATAAGATTATGAATGCTATTGCTGAATTGCGTGCCGGCCAGGAGCAGTGCGCCGCGCAGTGCAGCCGCAAAACCCGCCGGCAACCTGAACAGACAACGAGGTGACTATGATGCTTGAAGCCATTGCTGCTCGTGCCAGTGTCAGATCATACAAACCGGCCGAGGTTTCCGACGAGGATGTGCAGACCATCCTGGAGGCGGCCTTGCATGCCCCCTCGGCCAATAACGCCCGGCCCTGGCATATTGTGGTGGTGCGTAATGAAGACAAGCGCCGGCAGCTCAGCCGCGTTCATCAGTGGGCCGGCTTCTGCGCGGACAGTCCAGTAGTGCTGGCCTTCTGTGCTGAGGAGAGCAAATCGCCCCACTGGTGGATTGAGGACCTATCGGCGGCGGTTGAGAATGCTCTTATTCAGGCGACGGCTTTGGAACTGGGGGCCTGCTGGGGGGGAGTGCGCGGTGGCGGGCCTGGGCACGCTATGAGGTCGGAGGAACACGTGCGCCAGGTTCTGGATATTCCTGACGGGATCCGGGTGCTGGCACTGGTCAGCCTTGGCCATCCCGACCGTCCGCCGCATCCCCAAGCGTCGGGGCCGATGGAGAACGTGCATTACGAGAGTTGGTAACAAATGCCTCAACGCTCTGACACGAAAAAGCCTGTCCGCCATACCCAGAGACCGGAGGAGATCGCGGAGGCGATCCGCGAAGCTGCCCATAGTAACGATCCCCGGGCCTTAGAAAACCTCATCAGCGGGTATCATGCCCTGGACATTGCCTTTGCGATGCGCGAGCTAGACTCCGGCGAACGGGAAGCGGTGTTCGCACTGCTGGAGGCTGAGGAGGCGGGAGTGGTTCTGGAAGAGGTTGATGACAAAATTGGATTGGATCTGACTGAGTCTACTGAGGACAGCCAGCTCGCCGAAATCATTGATGCGATGCCCCCGGATGCGGGTAGCTCCGTCGTCAGTCAACTGGATGAAGAGAAGGCCCATCGCATCCTGGAGTACATTCCCGACGAGGAATCTGAGGAGCTCCGCCAGCTTATTCAATATGGCCCTGAGACAGCCGGCGGGCTTATGACCCCGGAGGTGGTCTACGCGCCTCCTGATATCACCCCTGCGGAGGTCATAGCTCACCTGCGCAACCAAAAAGTGCCCCCAGAAGTCCTTACCTATGTTTACGTGGTGGAGGAAGATACCCGCCGGCTGCTGGGAGTAGTGGATATGCCCGAACTAATCACTGCGCCGCCTGGCCGGCCGCTGGCTGAGTCAATGGTCACGGATAGTTACCGTGCATGCGGATACTGATCGAGCAGAGGTGGTGCGCCTGGTAGATAACTACGACCTGATGGCCCTCCCCGTAGTAGACGACAGCGACCGGCTGCTGGGTGTGGTCACTATAGACGACGTTATTGATGCGATGCAGGAAGAGCACACCGAGGACATATCCCATTTGGGGGGCACGCAAGCCGAGGCTCTGGCCACTGCATCCAGCCTGCGGGTGGCCCGCCTGCGTCTGCCCTGGCTACTGATATGCCTGGCCGGCACCTTCATCTCAGCGGCAGTTATAACACTATTCACCACTAGCATATTGGGTCCGATGATCGCCTTAGCCGCATTTATCCCTGTAATCAGTGCTATGAGCGGTAACAGCGGCCTGCAGTCCTCCACTATTATGGTGCGCGCCTTGGCCCTGGGCCTGATAAGCAGCGTAGGCGTCTACCGCGTGCTTCTCAGAGAGTTCTTAACTGCGCTCCTGCTGGGGGTGACCTGTGGGGTAGTTGCGGGAATAGGTGCCGGCCTGTTTATCGGCGATATGGCTTATGCCCCCATCATCGGTTTAGCCCTGTGCTGTGGGATTATCTGGGCGGCGATGGTGGGTACAGTTATGCCTTTAGTCTTCAACCGGCTGAACATTGATCCCGCTGTTGCCTCCGGCCCGCTAGTCACCACCCTCAACGACAGCTTCGCCCTCCTCATCTACTTCAGCATCACCCTACTGCTCATGCGCGTCCTCGCCCTCTAAGAAGTGCCCGCTGATGACAGGTGATGTCGGTTATGCTATAATGTTATCATAGAGGTTGGACAAAATGTTTAGGAGACGAAGTCCGCCAGAGGACGCTGCGGCCGGTGAGCAGCAGCCCCAAATGCACGCCGAACCCAGGGTGTTCCTAATTGATATGCCTCCCGAATGTGAGCAAGTGCTGGTTTCGCTGGGTCTGAACGTCGGGACGGGGACGTTTGGCCGCCCGTATCGGTGTGATGGATCAGAGATAACGGTCTGTGGCCCGAATCGATATCTCGATGGCCTCGGAGAAAGTCACATTGTCGTAGTAGACCTTGGAGAACGCTACGTAGACGAGGCACAAGAAGCACCGAAGCCACCCAAATACCAACCGGCGAAGCGTTCTTGCCTCTTCACGCCGCCAGGACAAGACTACTTTAACCCCCGCTACTGGACCTCGTATTACTGTCAAGACGAGGTTCTTCGGGTAGTCGACCAGGCGGGAGCGGTCGTTGTATTCGCAGGCCCCAAGATTACCGAACGCTACTATAAGGGACAGCTTCGAGGGAGCACTCTTCAGGACAACGACGAGATCGAAATCAGCAACTACGATTGGCTAGGGTATCACCTCCCCGGCGGTAACGTTTCAGGCGATCCCGTCTATCTTGGGCGCGAGGCACAAGCCACGCTATTCGAAGGTTTTTTATCTAGCTTTCTTGGCAATGCGTACTACAAGCGAGTGTTCACTGGGCACTCCGTTGACACTGAGTTAGCTGTCAACCGAGACGGGGAGTGTGTCGGTTTCATACGCTCCTGGAAACAAGGATTACTGCTAGTCCTTCCACAATTCGAGGATTTTGCGCCTGTGTGCAAGGAGCTCTTCGAATCCGTACTTCCAGAACTAGCTCCGCATTTGTTCCCACACATTGAGGCCGAGAGTTGGACGAACAACCCGCAATATCAAGTGCCCGAAGTCAGGCAGCTTTATGAGAAGAGAAGCCAATTAGAGGAAGAGCACGTGAGGCAATTGGCTAATTCAGACAAAGAAATAGAGGAAACCAGAGCATCTCTGCGCCACCTGGACAAAATATGCACAGCACAAGGTGACGAGCTCGTTGAGAATTTGGCGAGGGTACTTGGCGAACTCGACTTCGACGATGTAGAGATATGTGATGCCGAAGACAGCCTGAAAGCGGAAGACATACGTTTGAAAGACGGCGAGTGGCTAGCCTTAGTGGAGACCAAGGGCTTGTCTGGCGTTCCACAAGACGCGGACTGCCAACAAGTTTACAAGTATGTCGTTCGTCGCCAACGTGACACAGCGAGGGCAGACATTGCTGGCATATTCATTGTCAACCATAAGCGAAACCTCGAACCCCTAAAACGCGAAGCAGTGCCTTTCACTAAAGAGCAAATCGACGACACCAGGGGAACCCAAACGGGACTCGCGACTACTTGGGACCTTCGCCGGGCCATGTTCAAGTTGCGCAAAGGCGCTCTGCAAGAAGCGGACATAAGATGGTCTCTGCGTCGGGTTGGACTGATTCGCTTCCTGCCCGCCGGTTTCGCTGCGGCAGGCGAAGTTACTCACTACTACGACGAAATATGTGTTGCCACTATAGTTCTGCAAGAAGGCGGCCTCAAACTCGGTGACGAAGTGGCCTTTTTTCGGGATGAATTTCTGTTTAGGCAAACTGTAGAGTCACTGCAAGTAGACAATAATCCGGTAGAACAGGTGATAGTGGGTGAGGAGTTCGGGTTAAAGGTCGACCAGCCTGTGAAGTGTGGGGATGTTGTTTACCTCATCGTTGAATAGTGGCCTGTCTCTTCTTACTCCAGTTCCACCGTCATCCCATCGCGGGCGGCTTGGATGTCTAGCGTACGGCGCTACGGCAGTTCTCCCTCTGTGCAGATACAGCACTCCACGCGCGCACCACAGCGCGGGCACGTCTCGACGTTGTTCCTGCACGGATAGCCCTGGGCCTCGCCCGGTCCCAGAATTAAGTACCTGGTGCTACAGTTGCCCCCGGGTAGTTGGACGATAGCTACCAGGTAATTCTTGTCCTCCACTTCCTCAGCTTGCAGAGTGAAGCGCTGCTGGCCGAAGGCTTCCGGTGCCGGCTCCACGCTCCAGCCCGCCGGGGCCTGGAGGGAAGCTGGCGCCGCCACAGGCTGGTCGTGCTGACGCACCGAAACGCCCACCGTCTTGGCAATCCCAGGCCTCAGCACCGGCTCACCGCCGTAGTGCAACGCGATGTCATAGCCGTCCACGGTCTCGATAGCCGACTGAAAGTCCTGTTGCAGTGCGGCCAGTGCTTGACGGTTATCAAACAGCAGGGGAAGCACATTATCAGCAATAGCAGACTGCGGCGCAATCTCCGATACTTGTGAACGTGTCTTCAACAGGTCAACCCCGATGGCCACTGTCTGCTCAGCAAGTTCAGCTATTGTCTCGGGTGCATCTAGGTTCTGGGTGAACTTATGCAGCACGATGCTGTCCCCGATGGGTGCTTTCCACTCATCAGGTATCACCTGCGTCCCCCCGACCACCCCCAGTACTGCCCCTAGCGTCGCGCCGGTACAGTCGGTATCGTAGCCACAGTTCACTGCCTGACACAGGCAGTCGCCGAAGTCCTGGCCATAGAGCCAGCCCAGCACGGTAAATGCGTGGTTCTGCGGCGCATTGCAAGGCTGATTATGGCCGAAACAGTGCACTATCTTCTCCCGTGCTTCGCGCCAGTCAACGTCGTTTTGGTGACACCAGAGCGCTTCGCGCACCGCCCGAGAGATGAGACAGTGGACCGGAATCATCGCCAACCCAATGCGAATTAAGGTCAACGGGTCGGAGACTACAAATGCGGCGCTTTCCAGAGCGGCCCAGAACATCTCGCCGTAGACGCCCTCCCCGCCGGCGTGGTCCAGAACTGCATCCTTCCAGGCTAGTGAGGCAGCCAGACCCGGGTCACCGGGGGCCACGCAGGCCCAGATTTCGCTACGGATCGGCGACCCCATTTCGTCAATGAAATAATTCTCAAAGCAGCCCGAGATGGGCGGCCGCAATCCGCGGTCTAAATTGCGCCGACACATGCCGTATTCATTCCAGGGGTATGGGCCGAGGTGCTTGACCCAATAGTCAGCAAAGTCACCCACCGAAGGATACACGCCCCGCTCCTGCAGCATTTTCAGCCACACCAGTTGCAAATCCAGGTCATCATTGGCCGCCGCCTCTGTGGGAACAGGGTCGTAGAAAGTGAGTTCGTGGAGACTCTTATCAAGCTCCCAGGGAGCCCCCAGAGTCCCGCCGATGTTCTTGCCCAGCCAGCAGGCGTAGACTTTATCGTAATAAATTTGCTCGTCTACTCGTATAGGTCGCATATGGCACCTTCCTATCTAGGTAGAGGTATTCAGTATTACTCCTTTAGCATCTCACTGCGCTGACTACTTTGCCAACGCTCAGAGCTCCACCTTCATCCCATCGCGGGCGGATTGGATGTCCAGGCCTAAGCGCTCGGACATCTCTCCGGCAATCTCCCAGGGCTTGTTCTGCAGAACGTGCATGCCGAAATGCGTCAATATAGTGTGATTCGGCTGAGCCTGCTGGATTATCTGCTCCGCGTGCCAAAGGCTGAGGTGTCTGGTGGTAGCGGGATGGTCCCGGTTGGCCAACACCACATTTATCACTAGCATATCGCAGCCTTGATAGTGGTCGGGTAACTCGTCAAAATAGGCTGTATCAACCAGTAAGCCGAGACGCTTGCCCTCAGATTCAAATATCAGCCCGTAGGTCTCCACCGAGTGCTGATGAGCGACCGTAGAAAAGCGTACCGGGCCAAGTTCATACTGGCCATCCTCGGTTAAAGGCACAACTCGCTCCGGAAACTCCTGTACATAGCGGCACAGCGGCGAATCCGTCTCCAGAGCTTCGCGGGGAGCGAACAAAGCTCCGCGGCGCTTGTACCCCCCCTCGGTCATTGCCTCGACTAGTACGTTGGCATCAGTGCAGTGGTCAATATGATGGTGGGAGATGATGATAGCGTCCAAGTGGCGGGGATCAAGTTTAGGCCGGCTGGCCCAGCAGCGCACCAGAGTACCGGGCCCTGGATCCAGCATTATATTCTGACCGGACAGGCTCAGCCATGTGCCTGCCGAATAGCGCTGTTGGGTGGCTACTACGAATCGGCCGCCGGCGGTACCCAGAAATTTTATATAGTCGGCCAAACTTGCTGACCTCCTGCTCAGATAAGCTTATGAATCGTGGACTATGCCCGCCTTAGCCTTCGCTTGTTCGACCGAGCCGCCCTTGGCCATCAGAATCGCCCCGACAATTAGCAACAGACCGCCGCCGATTTGCTTGGGCGTGGGCACCATACCCAAAAGTACTGACGCATACAAGGCTACGAACAGCGGCTGGGTAGCTCTCATAATGGCCAGTTCCGAAAGCCCGATGTACCGTAATGAATAATGATAGAGCACTTGCGCTAGAAACGGCCCAAAGAAGGCCCCCACTGCCAGGACAATTAGGTGGGAGGGGGAGGGGACAATGTGGAAATGGCCAGTACCGAGGGCAAGTGCGGCCGACCCGACGGTTATAGTAGTGGCTCTCATCCAGCTATATAGAACCGGATTAGTGGCGGCCGTGATGAATTTACTGACCAATCTATGCAGGCTGCCGGCGAAGTAGCCTGTTATCACCATAACGACAGCCCATATCTGTGCTGCCCCGGTAGCATAGCTTATTATGCCCAATCCGGCCAGAGCCAGTAGCATGCCGGCTCCACTCTGCACAGTGAAACGTTCTCCGAGTACCATAAATCCCAGCAATATCAGAAACAGGGCATCGCTGCGGCCTATAAATGATACCACGGTGGGATCAAGCATGTGCAGGCCGCTGAAGACAAGCAGCGAACCCACACCGCTAAGCAGGCCGATGCCAACCAGGGGTTTCCAGAAGCGCCGCAATTGTGGGGCCCACTGGCGGCGATGCCCCAGGCCATAAACGCTGGCATAAACAGTAGCGGCGGCGAACCATAGGGGCACAAAGGTCAGGGGCTCCAGCACCTCCATAGCATACTTGGCCGTGACAAAGTTCAGTGATACGCTCGCGGTCGCCGCACCTGCTATCAGTAGGCCTCTACGCCGAAGTTTTCGTTGCCGCGCGGCGTCGGCAGACATATCGGCCAGGGGAACTGTGTCCTTATGATGATCTGTCAACATACAGACCCTTTCCCATTGCTATGGAGGCCAAACAAACAGGGGAAATATGTGTAGCAAGTGTGGTGCTGCAAGTTTAGACAAGTAATCAGTGAGCCTGAGCAATGCCGGTGGCCAATGGTAGTTCAGCTACTACGCCCAGAGGAGTACCATTATTGTTTTCTAAGGTTAGAGACAGCTTCACTGCACCATAGCTGCTCGCCACCGTCTCATTCAATACCACGGGTGCAGCGGGATCAACCTGCCTGGTAATCGGCTCAGCCACCGGCTGGTCAGCGGCATCAACCAGGGCAATTTCGAGCGTGCCGGTAGCGAAAACGCCTAGTTCGCCGGTTAGGTGCAGTCCTCCCCCAACAGGAACTAACTGGAGAGGCTCGCGGATCGCGGCTAGCTCAGTAGTATCCCGTAACGGGCCACCAATTTTAGTTGCGTACCACTCATTAGTGACAGAGAACTCCTCGCCAGGTTGAAGGGTATGCAAGCGGCTGAGAACCCCGACCTCCATATATGATAGATCCCCGCCGTTGGTATAAACTTCAACCGTGGCTCCCTGATCGGGATAATCCGCTGGCTTATGCACCTGGAAGCGCTTAATGTATGCGTATTCATTTATCTCGTCAACGTGAGCAATCCAGCCGGCCACTGAGTCGGCCCCAATCTTGCCGGTCTCGTTATGGTAGGAGACTTGCATCAAACTGCCCTCATCAATAGGCTGGAATTGCTTAGCGCCGCCCTCGACCAATGTCCAGAAGCCCTGTTCGTGCTTGCTGGCGGGGTTGAGCGGAAAATAGATATGCGACTGCTCACTGTACTTGCTGTTACCAGATAGCGAGCCGGGTAGCTGGGTAACGCCCCAGATGCTCCACGTTATCGCTGCCTCACTAACGTTCTTAAAGGTCTCTGTCACGACTAGCTTTGGCGTGCCCGCGAACAGCTTGACTTTGCGAGTCATCTGCAGACCAGTGACGTTCTCATCCTTGGGGCTGACCATTTCAATTCCGGCTGACTGGCCCTGAGGCACAGTGATGTTGCCCGTCCACCGGCCACCGTCCAAATTCGAGCCCCGAGGGTCAGGCGGGCCGCCCCACTTCTTCTGAGGGGCTGGCCAGACCTTATAACCCCCGTAGTTGTGCCATACTCGTTCTTCCTCGTGCAGCAGTGAGTCATACACTTTTCCCCACTCCGCAGGATTAACCCACAGCAACGGCTTGCTGCCCAGTTTATACTCCATTATCCGCCCGCCGATAGCCGGGACCGCCACTGCTGTTACTAACCCGTTTGGTCAGCCTAAGAGCAGGCCAGCCGTGATACTCACACTCCTCCGCCCGAGCTTGGGAGGCCGGCTGGAGTCGTTCGGGGAAGCTGGTGCCCCGGATTGTGGGTTCTTGGCGGCTAGTAGAGCGGCGCTGGCTTACTCCCCCGCCACAGCCGCTCAGAATAGCCACTATCAAAATCGCGACAGATGGCTTAATCCAGATTTTCATCTTATCGGTTCTCTCTTTGCTCCCTATGTATATCTGTCTTCATTGTAGTCCGCGGGCTGTCACATGTCAATACGAAGAGGTTTGACCAAACTATAATTCAAAGCCTAGCTTCTTCTGACGATATACTTCATCGGGCCTGGTGGTGAGGCGACGCACGTGCGCCTCAGCCAAAAAGTTCGGGCCGCCCATAAGGTAAGTTCCTAATAGAATACGCGCCGCCTTTACCGACATGGCAGTGACATTGACCGCTTCCTCTGCTGAGGCGGCCACAGCGACTAAGCCATGATTCTGTATCCAAATGGCCCAGGGCCTCCGCCTGTACTTAATCATATACTCTTGCACACTGGTTGCCACCCGTCGGGCTAAGGGCACTCCGGGATCGGTGTATGGCACCCATGCCGGAGCAACGCCACAACAAACTATCTCATCGGGAAATAGTCGGCCCAGTAAGACTTCTTCGACCCGTTGCGAGCATAGAATTGCATTTAGTGCAGTGGGGTGGGTATGGCCCACAAAATTGACCTCGTCAAGCTGCAGCAGCAGTGCGTGCATCAGCACCTCAGTGGAGGGACGTTCCCCCTCTTTGCCCATGCACGCCTCCGCCAGCACGCGCTCGACGGTCTCGTCGGAGATATCCTCGGCCTCAAACAATCTCAGTATGGGCGCAAAGCGCACTCGCACAAAACCGTCGGCACTAATTCCGGGTAGCTCCGCACCACTGGCCTTTACCCAGAAGCTCTCCTCATCAATTATGGCCGAGGTGTTACCTTCGCCCAAGATGACACAGTCAGCCGTGGGATCACCTAGCTTTTGGGACATCGCTACCAACTGTTCAAGCACTTCTGCCGGGTCAGACATAGCTAACTCTCCTTTAAGTCTGCGTGAAATGATGATCGCGGCATTGTCTATATTCGCCGGTGCGACACTCTTTCCTTGCTATTTCTCAATTTGTTGCCAATATAGTGACGATTATAGATGCTTGTGCTATAATAGCCCTGGATCTGTCCGAGTAGAAAAGCAGAAAGTGGCAGGAGATTGCCATTACGTGAAGAATATGAAAACCAGCTCACCGCTCTTAGTCTCTATAACCTGTTTTGTACAGGAGGCATCTGATGAGGATATCCACGAACACGCTGATATCACTAGTTATTGTCGCTTTGGCGATCGGTGGGATTGTCTCCGGGGCTGGCGCCGACAACTGGCGTGAGTTCTATCAGTTCAAGCATTCATCTACTCTGCCGGGCAATTTGTTTGGTGTAGGCCCCGGGGGTCAGGTGGGCTTCGATGGGGCCCTGCTGCAGAACGTCCCGGTGGCCTACACGCCATGTGCTGGCAATTGGGTGCTCGGAGGGAACTCGGGCAGCAATAGCAGCGGCCTGCATATAGGGTGGGGTGGTGCCAACGTCAATGGTACTGCCTTTCTCGGAGTCGGCTTCGGCAAGCCCGGCCACGGTGTGTATCTTTCCAATATGGAGACGGGGGATGACTGGGTCTCGGCATATAACGTGCAGGTCCAGGTGATGAGGGAGACGTTTGGCCACCCGGCAGTAGCCATTGGTGTGCAAGATATTCTCAGCCAGCGGGAACGGGTGATCGGTGGTCATCCCGGTGCCCGATCAGCGTATGTGGTGATCACTGGGAAGATCGGTGATCCTGACAAGCCGACCTACATGAGTTTGGGGTGGGGTGGAGGGCGCTTTAACAGTAGCCCGTTTGGTGGGATATCCTTGCGTGTAGCTGACCAATTGACCAGCGTGGGTGAATATGATGGCTTTAATACCAATGCCGGCGTCGCCTATAGCCTGGTATCTCGGCCTGGCGAGCGCGATTGGGGGGCGATGGGATATTTGGGATGGACTGACCTGGAGCGCCCGGTGGTCGGTTTTGCTATCACCAAGCGCTGAATATACCCCGCGGGCAGCAGTAGTAACATAACCACATTGGTTCAGCGGTGCAGGCGTGTGTTCTGCTCTTCCACTCCTTATGCCCAACTATAACCTCATAATAATTGGAGCCGGCCCGGCGGGACTGGGCTGTGGTTGTGAGGCAGTTAACCGGGGCCTGCGGCCTTTGGTATTGGAACAAGATACGGTAGTCGGCGGCATTGCCCGCACTACCATGTTCCAGGGCTACCGTCTTGACGTCGGGCCTCACCGCTTTTTCACCAAGGAATCACAAATAGCACAAGTCTGGCATAATATGCTGGGCGATGACTTCTTACCCCGTAGCCGGCTTACGCGAATTTATTATAACGAGCGTTTGTTTGAATATCCCGTAAAGCTGATAGACGTTCTGAGAAAGCTGGGAATAGCCCAATCTCTGCTGGTACTGAGCAGCTACATTCAAGCCAGAATAAGCCCTATAGCTGAGCCACTAAACTTCGAGCAGTGGGTCACCAATCAGTTTGGCCGGCGGCTGTACGAGCTTTTCTTTAAGACCTATACGGAAAAAGTGTGGGGAATGCCCTGCGACCAGATAAGCGCTGACTGGGCGGCCCAGCGCATTAAGTCCCTTTCGCTTGGTGAAGCCCTTAAGAATGCTTTGGGAATCAGCCACCGGCGGCATACTAGCCTAATTGAGCAGTTT
>JAUWJN010000022.1 GCA_030607655.1 bacterium | reverse complement strand
GCCATCAGTCATAGGGGCCCCAATGGGACACGGGTTGTTGAGGCTAACGGCATAACACTCGGTCAGGTATGCCCGGAAGGTCGAGAGCATATGATGGATGACGATGATGAAGTCACCGCAGTGCTTGATGGCGAGGTGTACAACTGGCATGACATTCAGCCCGGTGCTACATCGCCGCTGGAAGCTATTGAGCAAGCTTATGGGGAGCAAGGATCGGCCTTTGTGAAAAAGATCGACGGCCACTTTGCGCTTGCCGTCGCAAGTTCGGACGGGGTCTTCCTGGCTCGAGACCCAGTAGGTGTGGTGCCGCTTTATTACTCCTCCAATGGGTCTGTGAGTTTTGCCTCAGAGTTCAAGGGCCTCCATAATCTCGGGATGACACCTGAGGAGTTTCCGCCGGGGCACTACCTGGACCCCCACGAAGGCCTTGTGCAGTATAAGGAGATTTCTCCCGTGGAGCCCGTGAGGGCGTCGGCGAGGGAGTTGGCAACCGAGCTCCGGCATGTGTTGGTCACAGCCATTGCCAAACGGGTAGGGGGTGGCGCGATTGGCTCTTGGTTGTCGGGGGGGGTGGACTCAAGCATCTTAGCTGCTCTCGCTCGCCGGCAGACTTCAGAGGTGAAGAGTTTCGTGGCTGGCCTCGAAGGAGCGCCCGACCTCGAATACGCTCGGGTGGTCGCGGACCACATCGGTACGGAGCACCACGAGCGGATTATCAGCCCAAAAGAGCTGCTTGAGTTACTACCCGAGGTTATTTTGCACCTTGAATCGTTCGATGCGCTCCTTGTCCGATCCAGCATCGCCAACTATGCGGTCGGAAAGCTGGCGTCCAAACACGTCTCTACGGTGCTGTCTGGGGAAGGCGCGGATGAGCTTTTCGCAGGATACTCGTATCTTGAAAAGCTCCCACCGTCCGCGCTTCCAAATGAGCTTATTGACATCATCAACAGGCTCCACAATACGGCCCTGCAGCGGGTGGACCGGTGTTCGAAAGGTTTGGGGCTGATTGCCCATGTCCCGTTCCTCGACTGTGACGTTGTGTCATTTGCGCTTAGCATCCCCATGCGATACAAACTCAATCGCGACGCGGGCATGGTTGAAAAGTGGATTCTCCGCCGTGCTGCGGAGGGCCTTTTGCCTGACCATGTACTCAATAGATCCAAGGCCAAATTCTGGGAGGGCGCTGGGGTAAAGGAAGTGCTCAGAGACCACGCCGATCAAACGGTATCTGACGCCGACTTCCGCCGCCATTGCAAGCTGCCCGATGGGACCGTGCTCAATACCAAAGAAGAGCTGATGTATTATCGCGTGTTTTGTGAGCATTTCGGGGAGCTTACGGATACCTCGTTTGTCGGACGCACTAAGGGTGCACCTATGACGAGGTGAGACCGATACTCTACCAGATACTCACCTATGCGGATGACATCAGGCATGGGGCGGGTTATTTCGTTGATTCCTCTGGCAAACGCCACAATTTAGTTTAGTGCCAGTCCGGGCCCAAGAGTTTCAATTAGCTGGCGGGAGGACAATGATGCGCTGGGGTGGTGTGAGATCCTCGACGCTCAACTCAACTGAGGAACTATCCAGACGCTCCACGTTGTCTTTACCAGCCAGAAAACCATCAACCGCCGCGATAGGCAATCCCACTCTAGCGGTCTTGTAGTGCATCGGGATTATCACCGCCGGCTGAAGCTGCCCGATAACCTGGTCGGCGCCCTTAGCATCAATGGTGAAGGTGCCCCCTACGGGAACCAGCAGAACATCCACCGACCCGATTGAGCTAACTTGCTCTTCAGTGAGCGCGTGGCCCAGGTCACCGAGATGGCAAACCCGTATCCCGTCCACCTCCAAGGCAAAGACGACGTTTGAACCGCGCTGACTGCCGCCGGTATCATCGTGGAAGCTATTGGTAGCCTCGAACGTGATGCCCACGGCCTGTTGCGGGCCTCTGACCACGGTGGGACTGCCGGGCACGCCCTGGACATAGTTGTGGTCAGCGTGGTCGTGGCTGACCAGCACGACATCGGCCTCGTCGGTAATCGTCCCGTAGCCAATCTGCCCGCCGAAGCCGCCCGGCTCATAGGGGTCGGTCATTATCCGCACCCCGTCACTGCTGGTAATCAGAAAACACGCATGTCCCAGGAATTTGACAGTCATTGCTTTCACCCCTTTGGGTCGTTATTGATTTGCTAGCTGTCTCCCCCAGTAAACTGGTAACTCCTGTAACAAACGTCGGTTCTCGTTCCCAGTTGCGCACTACCCCAGCACCTCCCGCAATGCTGCACAGACTTTATCGGTTTCGTCGAAACTGATATCGCGATGGGTGACGAAGCGGACTCGCACCTCACTCTGCGCCGCTGCCTTGATCTCGTAGTCGGCCAGTCGCTGGCAAAACTCTGGGGCCGTCATATCGTCACGACGCAGCTCAAAGAGGACCATATTGGTCTGTACCGTGGCCATGTCCAGCTTCACGCCGGGCAGATCATTGAGTGCAGCAGCCACGCGCCGAGCCTTTTCGTGGTCTTCGGGCAGGCGGGGTAGCTCATATTCCAAAGCCACTAGACCAGCGGCGGCGATTATACCGGCCTGGCGCATGCCGCCGCCCAGAATCTTGCGGAACTGCCGCGCCCGGTTGATGAAGTCGGTGTCGCCGCAGACCAGGCTGCCCACCGGCGCCCCCAGGCTCTTAGACAGGCAGAAGGTAATAGAGTCAGCCGGGGCCGCCAGCTCCCGCGCCTCTACACCCAGGGCAACGGCGGCATTGAAGATACGAGCCCCATCAATATGCACGGGCACGCCATGACGGTGAGCGACCTCACAGACGGCAGCAGTTTGCTCAACACTCAGACATGTCCCCCCGGCGCGGTTGTGGGTATTCTCCAGCGCCACCAGGCCGGTGGACGGTGAATGAACACTTGGTGGCCAGATAGCCGCTTCCACATCATCGGGGTCCAGGGCACCGTAGTGCCCGCGCAGCGGATGGGCCATCAGGCCTGCCAGCCGCGCTAACCCGCCGCTCTCATAGTAGAACATGTGGGCATCCTGCTCCAGGATTATCTTCTGGCCGGGCTGAGTATGAGCCAGCATGCTGACCAGATTGCCCTGGGTGCCGGAGGTGACCAGCAGAGCCGCGTCCTTGCCCATCAGCTCGGCCGCCCGTGCCTCCAGGGCGTTGACCGTGGGGTCCTCGCCGGCGACATCATCGCCCAGTTCGGCCTCGAAGATAGCCCGCCGCATCAGGTCAGTAGGAAGGGTCTTCACGTCGGAACGCAAATCAATCATTTCAGCTCCTCAGTTTGCAGCCGATGTTTGCCAGTTCAGTCTCCGGCACTCTCTTGCGTGGAGACAATTCGGAAGTGCCAGCTATCCTGACCCACACCGGACTGGAATAGGCGCGAATCCCGGCCGCCTGAGCGATGTTATGCGGGAACTGTCTGACCTCGCCTTCTTCCTGGACCTCTACGCGGTAGAAGTGCAGGCCCGGGGGGGCTTCCAGATCCGCAGCCTGCCATTCAAACCGCTCTTGGTGGGGGTGGAATTCAGTCATGATCTGCTCATCGCGAAGGACACGGACGGACGCAAGCCGGCGCCGGCTGATAGCCAGCAACTTCAGCCGGGGTGGGTCAGCGCTTTGTACTATGCTGCCCATCATGTGATCATTGATGCGGAAGTCCAATACGAGACGGCAGCCGGTCGTGGCGTAGCAGCGGCGCTGCTTCAGCGCCTCGACGATGCCCTCATGACTGCGCTCCCGCACGTATAGGCCGGTGACAGCACCCCCCAAGCCGGGTACAATGCGGTGATTGTCACTGGCGCCCATTAGGCCGAAACGGAAGCCGCGCTTAAGATGGCGCTGGACGACGTCACTGACTTGCATATAGTCAGCCCATCCGGCGCATACCTCGACATTCTCCTCCTGAGCGTGACCAAGCAGGGCCCATTCTTCGTGGTGAGCATGCCAGAGGCTGGCACTCCCGTTCATCGTGGTAACGAAGGCTTCGGTTGTATGGCCGTCGGGGTCGCAGCGACGCGCCAAGGGTTGATCGCGATCATAATAGACCACCGCCCGGTGGTTCTTAGGAAACCTGTCCCCGTTGGCCTCGTGGTAAGTGTACTCATAGCCCCAGAAAGCAAGGAATTGCTGGTCGCTAAACGACTGAGCTACGGCATACAGATAGTCCAGGGCGCTATGGCTCATCACAATATCCGGGTAATAGTCATTGTCAATGATACAGCAGAAGTCCAAGCCAGCACGGTCCCGCGCATAAATGAGTAGTTCCATTGGCTCGCCCTCGGCGTCAGGCGAATAGTAGGAATGGCAATGTAGGTCGCCCCAAATAAGCTCAAAAGTCTCACCGTGGCAGGTGGTAGTGTGTGGTGATAGAGGGCCGGTAATCTGCCCAGGCAGAGACACCGGTTGCCAGGTGGCCCAGAGGCTGCGGGGGTGCTCCTCTAAGACCAGCAGCTTGGCGCGACTGCGCTGGCGGAACCCGATGTCCAGCGGACGTTCAGACGGCGCGGTCTTGCACGCGAAAACGAGTGTATCAGCAGGCTGTGGGCTAGCACTGTCAACAGTGAAGCAAGAATGGCGGTCGTAAACCAGGTAGCTGTCTGACCAACCAGTGCCATCGTGATACTTAGCGCAGAATTGCCCGTTAGCGACGTTTTCCGCTAGGGCTTGCTCATCGCGATGGCGCTCCCAGAACACCCAGATGCCGTTCGCGTCGGCAGCCAGTTGAGCGCGGCGGCGCAAGCCATTGTAACCCCAGTAAGTTTTAACCGGCAACATGCCCCAGTCAAGATGGGTGACAGTAAAGTTGCTGCAGCCCGGCGGGGGAGCCCAGGCGGAGCCGTCCCACCGTGCGCAGTTGAGATTGGTTTGGCGACCTACCACTCCTGCGCGGTCAACGTCGCGGCAGGTGATCCAGGCCACCCAGGCACCGCCCGCCTCATCAACGCAAAGGCTGGGGAACAGGTCCCAGTCAGTGTTATCTTGAGGCTTCGGCAGTATGGTCACCGTGGGGGTCTCTGGGTGCCCCGGAGGAAATGAGGCAGTAGCGATGCAAAAGGCGCCGTGGCGATACTCGCAGAAAGCCAGCCAAACCGTACCGTCAGCACCGGCTGCCAGGCGAGGCCACATCTGGGGAGCAGGAGGGTCAGACAAGACTATCTCCGGCGACCAATTGGTATCACCGAAGCGCCGACATCTGACAGTTGGACTTTGTCCGCCGTTCCACGCTGAATATGCCACCCAAAGCCCACCTGAGGTATCGGAGACGCTGGCCGCGTGGAATGCAAAATCCTCGGCAGTGGGTACCGCAATGGCCTCCTCCCACCCCTTGTCATGCAGACGTGCCGCCAGTCGCCACTGACCGTCGAACCGGCTGGACCACACGCACCAGACGCCACCGTTTGGAGCAGCAGCTAGTGTGGGCTCGAAGTGCAAGCCAGGCTCAGAAATCCTCGCCGACTCCGGGCAGACTTCCGGTGAGATTACCCGGATCACTTCGACACGGCCCTCGGTAGCATGCCAGGCAGCCCAGCGCTGGCCATGGGCGTCCAGGCAGACCGAGAAAAGGCGCGGTGAATAGGTGAGACGGCCAGTTGGCTGGTGGAAGTCAGAACTGGATTTGTTTCCGCTCATCATCTCTCCCCGGCAGATCATATATGCGTGACTGGCCCGCCAAGGCTCTATGCCTCCCTCAGCTCCGCCTCGAAAATAGCCTGCCGCATTAGGGCCGTAGGAAGGGTCTTTACGTCGGAACGTAGGTCAATCATTTCGGGCATCCTTCACCTACCATAGGAAACAATATGCCCGCACTGTGCAACCCCGCCCAACCTGGGCTTTCATAAAGCGGACTTTCTATGACAGCTTCATAAAGTCTTACAATAATCTGAAATCCACTTCACCCTGTCCACGCTTTCTTCATCTCCCCCCTGGGGCAGTTCGTCGGAGATGCCCAGGACAAGCCGAGGATGAAAGAGACTTACTAGTTTATCCACACATTCTTTCAGGTCTTCTCGGGGGTAATACGATAAGAAGAGTACGGCGGGTATACCATCCAACAGCACCTTATCGCCCATATATTCCTTCATTTCTTCGATACTCGCATCCCCCTGCGGCAGGGGAGTAAGCGCCTCCAACCCATCAAACGGGAGGTTCTCCAAATATCCAAGTAGGGACCGAAAGGCACCATCAATGTGGATGTGAGTATAAATGCCAGCGCGCCTGAGTTGATTTGATCTCTTCTCATAAAAAGGAATAAGATACTGCTCGACATACCGTGGATTAACCAGGTGGGCGTCAATGTTCTCCCCCAAGTTTACTATCTGCAGCGGGGAAGCACTGCTCGGATTCTCAGGACCCGCCGCGCCTTGGTCAGTGGGGTTTACGTAGGTGACTATCTCCTCGTACAGTCGGTCGTATGATTCATCAATGGCCTTCATCGCCGACTCCACCGCGGCGGGCTCATCATTCAAGGCATAGATAAAATCTGTCAATTTCATCCACTGCTGGCACAACGCCTGGTACGGGCTCTTGGGCACCCAGAACTGGGGTACACCCCGGTCGCCGAGGAATGCGCTTCCCTGTTCAAAGTTTTTGGTGTTGAAGCTGATAACAGTATTGTGGCAGAGCCAGGCCAGTTTCTTTAGATCGTCACCGTTCTTAGCGGCGAATTCCACTGTTCGCCACGTGTTATCAGAGGTAAGTCTTGACTTCTGCACAAGCTCACCGTACGGCGTATCTATAACAATGTGCCTCTCGTCGGCGTCATATTCGTCCTTAATCTTGACTTGATCGGTATACGTTTGTTGTATTGGACTTGGCATGCCAGTATAGTAGTGAATATATCGCATCGAAATGTCCAAATCGTCATACAACTCCAATAAACTGACCTTCCTATACCGCTCAGGTAGGTCCCCCAAATCTTTATGCAAGGCGTACCAGGGTTCTATCCTTGGCTGAAAAAAGACATGAGGCAGTGACGCGCCTGCGAAGACCCTGATGTTCATTTCTCGTTTAGTCATTGTGCCTAGCTCCCATAACCGAAATTGTATACGCCTTTAGTACAATCTGCCAGCGTAGAATAGTGATAGTCGGCACCATTATACTAACCCTTGCTGAGTGCTTCCCACACGGCGATGGTTTCCCTGACGTGCTCTGCGGAGCGGTGCAGAGCACCTTGTTCTTCCTCGGTCAGGTCCAGCTCAATTATCTGCTCTACTCCACCCGCGCCCAGCTTCACTGGCACCCCGACAAATACATCAGTAAGCCCGTATTCGCCCTGAAGTTGCACCGAGGCGGGCAGGATGCGGCCTTCGTCCCGAACTATGGCCGCCACCATATCCGCCACCGCTGCTGACGGTGCATAGAAAGCACTGCCGGTCTTCAGGTAACTTACTATCTCCCCGCCGCCCTGCCGCGTTCGCTGGATAATTTCCTCAAGGCGCTCGGGGGCAATTAGCTCATTTACCGGTGTCTCGCCCACCGTGGAGTGTCGGGGCAAGGGCACCATTGAATCGCCATGCCCTCCCAGGACCATCGCAGTTACGTCTTTGGGGGAGCAGCCCACTTCCCAGGCGATGAAGGTAGCGAACCGCGCCGCATCTAGGACCCCGGCCATGCCTATCACTCGCTCGCGGGGCGCGCCGGAGACCTGCTGGGCGACGTAAGTAGTTACATCCAGCGGATTAGAGACTATTAGCAGGATCGCCTCCGGCGCTACCGCCATAACCTTGGTCATTACCTCCGTGACAATTCTGCCATTAGTCTTCAGCAGGTCGTCGCGGGACATTCCCGGCTTGCGGGCTACCCCGGCGGTTACTACCACAATCGCCGAGCCTGCCGCTGGACCGTAGTCCTGGCCGCCGGTAATCTGGCGGCTGTGGCCGACCACGGGCGCGGCCTGGGCCAGGTCCAGGGCCTTACCCTGGGCCAGTCCTTCGACCACGTCAACCATATACACATCAGCAGTATCGCTTTCAGCGATGCGCTGGGCGCAGGTGGCTCCGACATTTCCGGCTCCGACAATTGTTACTTTCATAGTACGCTCCTTACTGATTTGTGTGATCTTTCAAGGGTTAAGTGGTCTTAGCCCCATGTTTCTGCTATAATCTGGCAGTATTATGCCGACTACCACGCTCCTGAATCCGATAGTCATTGTCCTGGCCGAGGCGGTAATATTATACATGCTGTCGCGGCTGCTGTTTGTATGGGTGCTGCAATCTGTAGCCAGCCGCCATCCGTACAGCCGCGGCGGGCGCCTGCTGCAGTGGCTCCGCCTGCCTGGGAACTTGGTGCACGAGCTCAGCCACGCCCTCGGCTATCTGCTATGCGGCTACACTGTACGACGCATGGTCCCTTGTATATTCGACACCGCGGGACGGGGTTCCTGCCAGCCGGGGCGGCGCTGGTCACCGCTAGCGTTGCCGTGGCTAGCTTCGGGACTGGCCGCTACCGCTCCTCTCGTGGTAGGCACGCTGGTGCTGAGGGGAGTGGCCCAGGCTCTAGACATCCACTTACATACCCCGACCGTGGCCCACTCAACAATGGGCACTCTATTGATAGACAACCTCTGGGCCAATCTGACAGCTCTGGACTACCACCACTGGCGAACGTACCTATTCCTGTACTTGGCCTTTAGCATCGGCTCCGAACTTTCGCCCAGCCAGCTAGACGTGCGCCGCAGTCTGCCGACGCTCCTGGTAGGCGCGGCGGGCTTGGCGGCAATGATAATTGTACTCAACCGCCTGCCGTCGGCGGCGCCCGCGTATATTTTCCTCAGCACCCATCTCCGGGATGGTCTTAGTTCTCTCCAAGCACTGTTGGATTTTGGCATTGTTACCACCGGCCTGGTTGCCGCCATTACCATCCTGCCCGCCGCGCTAATCCGAGCGGCGCGCGGCTAGAGCAGGCCGTCCCCGTGCGGATTGGACGCCTGCCTTTAGGGCGGTTGACAGGGTAGCCGATATTAAGTACAATACTAGTCCCCCGTGAGGGGCAAAGAAGAGCTGGCAAGGACGCGAGCCGTTAGCTCAGTTGGTAGAGCATCGGACTTTTAATCCGAGGGTCGCAGGTTCGATTCCTGCACGGCTCACCAAGTATGAAGGCCCCATAGTCTAGAGGCCTAGGACTCCGCTCTTTCAAGGCGGCAACACGGGTTCGAATCCCGTTGGGGCTACCATTAAACAGCATTCAGCTAACAGCGTTCAGCATTCAGTGCTGAATGCCGAGTGCTGAACGCAGTTGTGGGGCGGATAGCTCAGTTGGCTAGAGCGCCTGCCTTACAAGCAGGAGGCCGCAGGTTCAAGTCCTGCTCCGCCCACCAGTGTAACGCCAGACAACGGCAGATAACGGCAGACAACGACAGCAACAGCAGCAACGGCAGACAACAAGACACAACAACAGAGAACGGCTTTGTGGTCCGTTACCTTGCTCCCACCTAATCGCTGTCGTTGCTCAGAGCTGTTTTTGCTAATAGCTGTGGTTGCTAATAGCCTAACAAGGTGGCCGGATAGCTCAGGAGGTAGAGCAACGGACTGAAAATCCGTGTGTCCCCAGTTCGAATCTGGGTCCGGCCACCAGACCATCACATTCCATCTCACCATATTACCCACAATGGAAGGCAGTAGTTATATAAAGCCTGTAAAGCTAGGTGTTATTGGCTACGGCGTCATTGGCCGGGTCCACTGCGGTGTCGCCATGGCGTCGTCGCTGGCCGATGTCGTAGCTGTTGCTGATCTGCTGGAGGATAACCGTGAGGCCGCCCGCAACCAGGGTGTACCCCGGGTCTACGACAGCGGCGACAGTCTCATAGACGAGGACCCAGAAGTCGAGGCGGTACTGCTGGCCCTACCGACTTGTTACCGTACCGACCTGGCACTGCACGCCTTTGCCTGCGGTAAGCACGTGTTGACGGAAAAGCCAGTAGCTATGAATGCCGGGGAAGTCCGGCAGATGATTGCCGCGCGCGGTGATTTGGTCGGTGCATGCTGTTCGGCCCGAAACCGATTCCTGGAGTCGGCGCAGACCGCAACTGATTTTGCGGCCAGCGGGGCCCTGGGCGAGTTGCGCCTGGTGCGTTGCCGGGCAGTTGAGGCGGCGGGGCCGCAGCCTGAAAAACCCGGCTCAGCCTGGCGCTTAACCAAGTCACTCAATGGCGGCGGCATCCTGGTCAACTGGGGCTCCTACGACCTGGACTATCTGCTGGGCATAACTGGCTGGTCACTAAGACCGCAGCTAGTTCTGGCGCAAACTTGGCCCGTGCCCCCACAGTTCGCGTCGCACATTGCTCCGGGGTCGGATGGCGAAACGCACGTCGCGGCACTGATACGGTGCGAGGGCGGCACCGTAATCACCCTGGAGCGTGGGGAATTCATGCCCGCCCCAACGGACGAGGCCTGGCAGATTATCGGCACCAAGGGTTCACTTTCGCTCATGATGAACCCCGGGAAGGATAAAAGGATCGTCCACTACGATACCTCTACCGAAGAAGGTGTCATCCCCAAAGTCCTCTGGGAGGGGGATGAAGACGGCGCCGTCATACACGCGAGGCCGCTGCAGGACTTTGCCGAGGCCATCGTGGAGCAGCATCCTCCGAAAACCGGTCTGGAGCAGTCCCTGATCATCCAGCAGATTACCGATGCAATTTACGCCTCTGCTGACCGAGGCGAGGCCGTTGAAATTGCCTGAGACGGACATTTCAGCAAACCATTGGCATCTGCACATTTTGACGTGGGGCTTGGAGCCGGCGTAGCTCAATCTGGCAGAGCAGCGGAATCGTAATCCGCAGGTTATCAGTTCGACTCTGATCGCCGGCTCCAGTCTATATTCCAGTCCATTCGACAATCCCAAGCCATGAATACGCCTCAGGGAGGCGAGGGCCAGTGCGCCCGAACAATAAAATCACCAAGGCGGTGATTCCCGCCGCCGGATTGGGTAGCCGTCTGTACCCGGCCACCAAGGTCCAAGCTAAAGAGATGCTGCCCCTGGGGCTTAAGCCGGTTATACAGATGGTGGCTGAGGAGTTGGTGGCCTCGGGAATCCGCCAGATACTCATCGTCACCGGTCGCAAGAAGCGGGCTATTGAGGATCACTTCGACCCCAACGAAGGCCTCCCCGAGGGGCAGCAAATTGATGATTGGGGCCACCAGTGGGAACAGATGGGAGTGCGTTTTTCCTACACTCGCCAATCTCGCCCGCGTGGGCTGGGCGACGCTGTTTTGCAAGCTCAGGACTTTGTCGGTGACGAAGACTTTGTGGTCGCTCTGGGCGACTGTGCCATTGTCGGCGGTCTGCAACCCATAACTGAGCGGCTGATCCAGACCCATCTGCAACAGGCAGCGGCGGCTAGCATCGCCGTTCAAAGGGTGGATGCGGCGCAGACTAACAGGTACGGTATCGTCCAGTTAGCTGAGCCGCAATCACAGCCGTGGCGCCTGGCCGACATTGTGGAGAAGCCTGGCCCGCAGCACGCCCCCAGCAACCTGGCCGTTTGTGCCCGTTATGTCCTCTCTCCCGCAATATTATCATACCTGAAAACCACTACTCCCGGCTACGGCAGCGAAATCCAACTTACCGACGCCATTCGCGCACTGCTAGCTGACGGGGCCCAGGCATACGCAATTCCGCTCAGCGAGAAGGAATTGCGCCTGGATGTAGGGAACTTCAACTCGTATGCGCGCGGGTTCGTGCGCGCTGTCCTGGATGATCCGGAAATAGGCTCACAGTTCGCCCAGTACTTGCAGCGGCTAGCGGCCTACCTGGAAAATTCAGACAACCCGGACCCGGACCAGTAGCGCCGGTAACGATAAATGAAGGAGTGGGTATAATGCGGGAAATAGGTAGTATCCTCGGTCTGAAAGTGGTCTCAATACTTGAGGGCAAATCATTAGGTACTATCACCGAGGTGGTCATAGATCTAACCGTCGGCAAAATGATAGGGGTAATTGTGGGCCGGGGACCGGCGGAGAAGGGAATTCGTGCCGCCGACATCCAGGCCCTCGGTGCCGATGCCGTGCTGGTGGGAACCACTCAGGTAGCTGAGCACCTTTCGGCGATGCCCAAATTGATAGAGCACCGTCGTCCCGCACAACAGCGGCCACCAGAGGTCATAACCAGTGAGGGGCAGCGGCTGGGCCAACTAGATAGCGTCTACATCGACCCGCAAACTATGAAGGTCAAGAGGTTCGAGGTCTCCGGGGGCGCTTGGCAGGACCTCACTGAAGGGGTTATTTCCCTGCCGATTGTGAAAGGTATTGTCCATGGCCCGGACGTGGTAATAATGCCCGCCAAAGGCCTGTCCAAGTCTGCCGGTAAGGGCGGACTGCGGGCCTCGTTGGGCCAGTTGGCCGATTCCGCCCAAACCGGTTATCAACGGGGCGCCCAACGGGCCGAGGGCCTCTATCAGCAGGGAAGCAAGACCCTGCGCCACGGGATGGCGACTGCCCGTCAGCACATGCACAAGCTAGCTGAGGAGATTAAAGAAGAAACTACTGCCGAGTTACCCGCCGAGGATGAGCCCTCCCCGGAAGAGCCCGAACAGGAGCAATCACAACACTAAGCTGACCAGCCGGTAATAATGACACCAGCAACCGAACTAGCCTCCCAACTCGCTCAATTGCCCGATGTGACGGTTCTTACCAACGAGCCTATGTCCGTTCATACCTCCTTTGGCATCGGCGGTGCGGCCGATTTGCTGGTGATGCCCAGCAGTATCGGCGCGTTGGCCACCGCCATAAAAGTCCTGGCCAGCGGTGATGTCAACGCCTCCTACATCGGCAACGGCACCAACATACTGGTGCGTGACGGGGGCATTAGAGGAGCAGTTGTCAAGCTGTCAGGAGCGCTGACCGGTATACGCCGCCACGGCAATACCCTCGTTGCCCGCGCCGGGGAAAGTCTAGGCGCACTGTGTCAGCGCTGCGCTCAAGAGGGCCTCTCGGGACTGGAGTTTGCGGCGGGCATCCCCGGCAGTGTCGGCGGCGCTATACTTATGAATGCCGGCGCCAACGGCGGGGAGATGGCTGACGTAATCCACTGGGTAGAGGGGGTAACAGCCAATGGTCAAATCCAGCGATGTCCCCGCGACCAGCTTGAGTTTGGCTATCGGCATAGTTGCTTTCAGGATAACGAGATGGCCATTGCGCGGGTGGCAATGCAGCTAACCCCCGCCGACCCGCAACAAGTCTACCGCGCTCTGTACGAAACAGTACAGAAGCGCTGCCGTCGCCAGCCAGTGGGCCAGCCCAGTGCCGGTTGCATATTCAAGCACCCCGCCGACGACTATGCCGGGCGGCTGCTGGAGGAGGCTGACACCAAGGGGATGCGGGTCGGAGATGCTATGGTCTCATCCAAACACGCCAATTTCATCGTCAATGTCGGCCACGCCACTGCCCATGACGTCCTCCAGCTCATCGAGCAGATCCAGCAGAAAGTCCACGACAAATTCGGCATCCACCTGGAAAGCGAAATCCGCATAATCGGCGAAGACGCCTAAACTCAATATACTTAGGGTGGCCTATGAGATTACGGCAAGAGGTAGTTAATGTTGTACTGGCTCAATTGCTCGAAGAGCGCGGACTGGCGGCTGTGCCAGAACAAATCGTTCGCGCGGTGCTGCATGACCAAACGGCCATGCCAGACGTAATTATTGACTTTGAGGGCCTACGGCTGGCAATAGAGGCTGAGTTCGCCAGCACGCACAATGCTGAGGAGCTGGCAACCGAAAAGGCTGCCAAGCGAGTAGAGCAGGGACTAGCTCACATCGGCGTGGGTGTGATATACCCGGTTGGGATGGAATCTCAGGAGTTTGCGGGCTTAGCAGACGAGCTCTCCCGCGCAGAATTACGTTTCGCGATTGTCACCGATGTCCCAGAACCACCCCCCGTCATGCGTGGAAGGCTAGATGACCTCGCGGAGGCCCTGCGCAGAACATACGAGCAGTTGATTCAGGAAGAGGCTGTCAGTAAAGCTGTCGCGGTCTTGGAAGCTGGCATCGAACGGTTCGCGGAATCCTTCCGTGGTCAGACAGGAACCTCCGAACGATTCAGCAGCATCCTGGGGGCCAGTCGCGAGAATGGTTTGCTTACTGACCGCCAATGTAACGCGGTTAACCGGGTATCGGCTCTGGTGCTCGTCAACGCGATGATCTTCCAGGAGATCTTGGCTCGCTACGAGGGCAGGGTTATGGGGCTCCGGCACTTGAGGGGTGGGCCGGACACAATCAGCCAGCTTGCTGACCACTGGACGTTCATACTCGACAATATCAATTACTATCCGATATTTAACATTGCCCGCAACTTGTTAGAGGCTATCGCCACCAGTGCTGATGTAACCGCCGCCATAGAAGGGCTCCTTGACGATGCTCTTCGCATTGTCGAGTGGAAAGCGGCCTTGCGCCACGACCTGATGGGCCGCGTATACCACCGAGTGCTTGAGGAAGCAAAATACCTCGGCGCCTATTATACGTCCGTCCCGGCGGCAACGCTTCTGGCAAAACTGGCGCTCAGTGGGGAGTCATGGTCAGTTGATTGGTCTGACCCTTCCGCTGTAAGTAACTTCCGTATGGCGGACCTCGCCTGCGGCACCGGCACTCTCTTGATGGCTGTTGCAGACGCCGTCATAGACAAGCACATTAGGGCTTGTCT
>JAUWJN010000218.1 GCA_030607655.1 bacterium | reverse complement strand
CTGCCCGAACCGACGCTCATACGGCTGGTAGTGCTGTGGGCCAGAACGCAGAGTCAAACGGTCGGTACGAGTCAAGTTAAGTGAGTCACCGTATGAGATAAAGATTTCCCCGCCGCTACAATTGGCTACATCTAGGTGGAAACGCCCGACAATAGGTCGCCCAAAGTCCAGAATGATTTGGACCTCGAAATCATCGTTCAGTGGAAAGATTTCAGCGACTTCCTTGTTATCCCGAGTGATCGCCTGGGGATTGGTGATGTCATGCTCAGTGAAGCCGTACGCACAGCCACTTAGATGGCCGAAGGCGTTCGTTGGCCAAACTGGTTCGCTGGTGAAAAATGGTATCTCCCGGGGCAACAGGTGTGTAAATGGCTCAGTTAACCCCGGACCAAATACGTGCGCCGGTTGCCAATCACTGTCATCAAACTCCAGCTTATGCCAGCCGATGGGTTCCTTGTTGGCATTGTAGACTTCCTTATAGTCTTCGCGGTGACCTGTAATGAATCCTGTGTCAATATCATACTGGGGAGCGCGCAGTACGCACCATGACTCATCAGTCACTACGACGACTTCGCTGTCATCACCTAGCCGGACTACTAGCTTAACAATCAGGCCGCTAGGTCCGGGCGTTTGTCGCATGTAGCCCGGATGTTCCTCGCCGTGGTTGTACGCATGAACTGCGATAACGTTATCACCCGGGCAGAGCGCCTGCGCTACATCGTATTCGTCGTAGTATTGCCACTCCGGATACGAACGCACCGGCCCGCGCCCAATCCAGTCACTGTTGATGTAAAGCTCATACGCATTGTTGGCGCTAATCAAGCAGGTTGCCTGGATCACTTCCCCACCTAACGAGAAAACGTTCCGTGCTAGCAGATGGAAGTTATGCATCTTTTCCACAGGCGGGTGCCAGATCCACTGGGCACCAGTCCCAAGCTCAACATCTTCGACCGGTGTCATTTTGTTCCTCTTAACCTTTGATAGCATAAGCTGAAAAATATCTACTGGATGTACAGGGTATGAACATCCGGTTGGATACGGCACACGCGCTGAACTGGACGGTGGCGTGATTGCGCCAGTCTTCTGCTCCCAAACAGCTCGGTCTCTGGCGATTAGCAACCTTTTACGGGCATAAATGTCTCAAGCACTTCGATTTCGGCGCTAATCTGCTGGTGATTCGGAGTCGGTCCTAGCGCTACTGTGGCCCTCCTCAAAAGCCTCGCCGATAGCTGCGATGCCGGCCAGCATGCCAGTGGCCTCCAGAGGCAGGAATATCTTGGTGGCCTGGCCATCGGCTATCTTGGCCAGAGCTTCCAGATACTTAACCGCTAGCAGGTCATGGGTAGGCCGCCCCTCGTGGATGGCGCTGAAGACTTTATCTATGGCCAGCGCTTCACCCTCAGCGACGGTGTATTCCTTGAACTTATCGGCGTCGGCGATCTGGCGAATGGCTTCCGCCTCGCCCTGGGCCCGGAGGATCTTGGCCTGCTTTTCACCCTCTGCTTGCAATATCGCGGCCTGGCGGACCCCTTCGGCATCCAGGATGACAGCCCGTTTCTCGCGCTCGGCCTTCATCTGGCGGCTCATCGCCTCCACGATATCACGCGGTGGCTCGATGGCCTGCAGCTCCACCCGCGTCACCCGTACGCCCCACTTGTCGGTGGCGTTATCTAGCACCTGCCGCAGTTGGGCATTAACGGTCTCGCGGGAGACCAGCACCTCGTCCAGTTGCATATTACCGACGATATCACGCAGGTTGGTCTGAGCCAGCTTAACTGCCGCCAGCCGGAAATCAACCACATTGTAGACCCGCCGGAAGGGATCGGTGATCTCGTAATAGACCACCGCGTCCACTACCACGGCTACGTTATCCTTGGTGATAACATCCTGGGGCATTACGTCCAGGACCGTTTCCCGCATATCCACCCTCAGCAGACTCTGGACGAAGGGGAATATAAAGACGAGGCCCGGGTCCGCCGTACGCGTGTACTTGCCGAAGGTAGCAATCACTCCCCGCTGGTGCTGCATGACGATGTACACCGCCTTGTTGACGATGGTAATCGCCAGAATTGCCAAAACTATCACTAGAAACACTTCACTTGGTCCCATACGAATCATCTCCCTTTAATCAGAATAACAGCTACACGTATGCGAGTGACAATCTAAGCGTCGCCTTGTTCCTGAGACGCAGCAGGAGCCTCCGCCTCAGCGGCTGGGCGAACGATAAGAGTGGTCCCCTCCACGCTGATTACCTCAGCCCAAGCCTCTTCCGAAATTATCTGCTCGGCGCGGGCCCGCCATTCGTCGGAGCCGATGCGCACGCGACCGATGTTCTTCAGCGGGTCAATAGTCTCAATGACCAACGCGCGACTCCCGATCAAGGCATCCACATTGGAGGGCTGGGTAACACGGCCGTGAATGCTGCGGGCCAGCGAACGCGTGGCCAGCAGCAATATCAGGGCGAGAATGGCGAAAACGAGCCACTGGATCCATGCTATCGGCACAAAGATAGCCACCACCCCCGCCAGGATAGCAGCCACCGCGATCCATAGCATAAAGAAGCTCATCGAGAGTAGCTCCAAAATCAGCAACACCACCCCAGCTATCATCCAAATTGCCCAATCAGCCATAACTGGCTAACCTCCCATCAATTGTGTCTATCCAATTGTCAGCTATTATCCAGCACTTTCATATTACCATTCGTCACCGGCAGCCTCTTGTCCTCCCTTTGCTGGTCATAGCTCAAACTATTTCAGTGCTGGTGGTGTAGACCACTCAGCCGTGTTTGACTGCCTAGCGAGCAACCAGCAGGTCGGCGATATAAAGTGCAGTCAGTCCCAGGCCACAATAGAGGCCAGGACCCCTTCTATCTGTGGCAGAGCAACCGCTAGCACCCCTTCTTGGTAAGTGTGTTCGGGAACCAAGCCTTCCGGCTCCAGAGTTACGCGAGAAGGTGCCTTCGGCAGACGTAGATGAACCTTTACTGGCCCGGTGGGCGCAACCTGCTCGAACTGCCTGCCCTTCGCGGGATTGTCGGTAATCAGCCCCTTGTTGACCAGGTGCACCAGCGTACATCCCGGTTGACGACGCACAAAGACTTCCACATAGAAGGGAGCCTGTATCTCAACGGTTCGTTGCGGCTGGGCACGACGCAGCAGTGTGTCAATGTAGCGGCGGACTCCGTAATAGCAAGTGGTCTCATAGGCCCGGAATACATCGCAGGCCATATAAACCGCCCGGCCCTCTCCGAAACGGTTCACGGTCACCGCGGGCAAGGCCTCGCCGGGGCTAAAGTCGGGCCTCTGTAGCCCAGAGGAGTGGTGCGTGGTGGGATAGAATTCAGCCACTACTTCTGCCTCCTGTGGCTGCACCCGCTGCCAGTCGGCCTCCAGGCTGAGTAGTGCGGGGCCAACGTCGGCCAGACCGCTGGGTTCGTCTATGAGGGCCGGGTCTACTACCAGGAATCCCTCCGGCTCATCTATTGGGCCCTGTATAGTGATCCCCAGAACGTCGGCTAGTGCGGTATCAATCTCGTCGGCACAGGCGGTGCGGCCGGTAGCCAGTATGATTCCTCCCTGCCGAACATACACGCGTAAAGCTACTATTGTTTCCGGAGAAAGGTGGGTCTGCTCAGCAAGCACGACCAACGGATACTCGGCCAGGCGGGGCCGCAGGTTTTCCTCGTTGATGATATCAAAGTGGATGCCGCTCTCCGCTAGCGCCCGGTGGGCACCGCGCAGGTAGGCATCTCCCGGATAGTATATGCTAATAAGCTCTTGAGGATTAAAGGTCATATACCCACGACTGTGAACATAGTAGGTTGCGGCGCTGTGCAGCAGGGCTACCTCGGGGACAGAGGAGCTCCCCAGGAATAACTCTTCCCGCTCGTGCACGAAGTCAGCAATGGGCCAGAGGGCGGCGGGTAGGCTGCGGCTGGTCCAGGAGTGCCAGATGGCGCCACCCGCTAAGCTGACTGCCACCTCCTGCAGCAGTTGTCCGTATCCCTTGGCGTAGGGTTTCACCGCCGGGTCGCCCCAGACATCGGGGCTGGTATAATCCCAGGTCAGCAGTTCGAGAGGGATGCCCTGGGTGTTGTCGAATCTGACCCGCATGCTGGCCTGGATGGCGCCATGCGGCCCACCGGGGATGTCGCCGGTAATCCAGTCCAACCACTCGGGCACTGGATCCGGGTTAATCCACGTATGTGACCAGTTGCTGGCATAGGCTACGTCATACTGGTGGCACAGATCGGCCATAGCTTTCTGGTAGCGGCGGAAGCAGCGGCGGTGGAAGGCCATCCATTCGCGCCACAGTTTATCTTTCTCGAGCGCGGGGCTGGCCGGCCACCCCTTGGTAGCCTCCATCCAGGGATGATCCGGGTCTATCTCAGGCACCTCTAATCCGGTCTCTTCATGGAAGAGTTGGCGGCAGCGTTCACAGTAGCAAGGGCCTACTGCCCAGCATTCCCCGTCAATCCAGAGGGCCTGCGGGTGCCACAGTTCGAACATCTCTTTGAGTTGGGGCAGGACCCATTCCTCCAGGTAAGGGCTGTTAAGGCATATCGGCGTGCCCAACATTGTGTCACCAGGCTGACCGTCGGGACCCCGGCGTAACCATTCGGGGTGAGCCTCACCTGCGGCATCATTGAGAACACCACCGTAGTGGCACATCATCCGCACGCCCTGGGCGCGGCA
This sequence comes from bacterium, assembly GCA_030607655.1. Taxonomy (GTDB): domain Bacteria; phylum Armatimonadota; class Zipacnadia; order Zipacnadales; family Zipacnadaceae; genus JALGTV01. The sequence goes on along the minus strand of JAUWJN010000218.1, from coordinate 11 downwards.
GATATCCACCG
>JAUWJN010000214.1 GCA_030607655.1 bacterium | reverse complement strand
GCCGTCAGCCCGCGGGCCTGGCAGGCCGCCGAGCAGGCAGCGATGCCTAAGTATTACTTTGATCTGGTCGCGGCCCGGCAATCGCGAGACAAGGGACAGACCCCGTATACGCCGGATATGAATCTGATTATGGCATTGCGCGAGGCTCTCCGACTTATCCACGCCGAGGGCCGGGAGGCAGTCTACCAGCGCCATGCGAAGCTGGCCCAGATGACCCGGGCCGGTATGGCGGCGCTGGGACTGGAGTTATTTGCCTATCCCGACTACGCCTCGCCGGTGGTGACATCGGTGAGGTCGCCTGAGGGGCTGGACTCTACGCAGTTGGTCAAGGTTGTCGCTGAGCAGCATAATATTATCATCTCCGGCGGTCAGGGAGAGCTGAAAGGTAAGATATTTAGAATCGGTCATTTGGGCTGGGTCGGCCCCCAGCAGATTGAGCAGACCATCGCCGCTGTCGCCGACGGCTTGAACCAATTAGGATACCAGTGTGAAGCGGAACAGGCCGTGGCGGCAGCCCAGGCAGTAGCAAGGGGGACGTGAGATAATTTATGGCTGGCTACCGGATATTAGTTTGCGATCCTCTAGCTGAAGAAGGTCTCCGGATACTTGAGGAGGTCGGCGAGGCGGACCTGTGTTTGCAGTTTACCGAGGCCCAGCTAGTGGAGGCCATCAGCGATGCTGATGCCCTGATTGTGCGCAGTGGCACTCAGATTACTGCCCCCATAATTGAAGCTGCGGGGCAACTGAAGGTCATTGCCCGCGCGGGAGTAGGCGTGGATAACGTGGACGTGGCGGCCGCTACGCGCCGGGGTATTCTGGTGGTCAACTGTCCGACCGGCAATACCATTGCCGCCGCGGAACATACCATTGCCCTGCTGCTAGCCGCCGCCCGCAACATTCCCCAGGCGCACAGTGCCCTCAAAGCCGGAGCCTGGGAACGCAAACGCTTCATCGGCCATCAGGTTTCCGGCAAAACGTTGGGAGTAATCGGCCTGGGCAAGATCGGGAGCGAGGTAGCCCGCGGGGCCCGGGGCCTGGGCCTGCAAATAATGGCCTACGACCCCTACATTGCCCCGGAACACGTGGCCAGTTTGGGGGCGCAGATAGGCTCGCTTTCCGAGGTGCTGGCAGCGGCCGATTTTGTTACAGTTCACACGGCCCTGACCGAGGAAACCCGGGGGCTGATAAGCACCGAGCAACTCGAACTAATGAAGCCGGAGGCTATCCTGATTAACTGCGCCCGCGGCGGAATTGTAGATGAACCGGCTCTGTTGGAGGCCCTGCGGATGGGCACTATTGCCGGCGCGGCCCTGGACGTATTCGCCGGCGGCTCCGAGCCTAATCCGGAACTGATCGCCCTGGATAACGTCATTGTTACCCCGCATCTGGGCGCCTCCACCGCCGAGGCGCAGGTTAATGTCGCTGTGGATGCCGCTAGACAGGTGGTGGATGTGCTCAGCGGGCAGCCCCCACGCTGGCCGGTAAATATGCCTTCCCTGCCCCCTGAGATCCTGGCGGTAGTTGACCAATATGTGCCGCTAGTTGCCACGCTGGCTAAACTTCACAGCGCGTTGGGGATGGGTGGGGTGAGCCGAGTGGAACTGCGGGGTAGTGGGGAGTTGTCGGCTGACCACTTGGTAATGTTGACTCGCCATTTCCTGGTGACGCTGCTGGCACCGGTGGTGGATGAGCCCGTTAACTATGTCAACGCCATGGCCGTGGCCGAAGATAGAGGTATCCAGGTGGCCCAGAGCAAGACTAGCACTGCCCGCGGCTATGCTAACCTGATAGAAGCAATTATTGAGGCCGATGCGGGCACTTGCTCAGTGGCCGGTGCTCTGCTGCAACCCGGTGAGGGCCGAGTGGTAGAAATTGACGGATTTGAGGTGGAGCTGATACCTACCGGCGTGGCGCTGTTGATATGGAATGCCCAGCCCGGCCAGCCCGGCTTTGTCGGGCGGTTAGGGACTCTGTTAGGTGACGCAGGCATATCAATAATGGGCATCCAGGTAGCCCGCAATGAAATAGAAGGCCAAGGGATGATGGTGGTCCGGGTCGCCGAGGCACTGGGAAGTTCATTGCGGGAGCAGGTAGTCCAGCTACCAGGAGTTACTCGCACTGAAATAGTGAACTTTGACTGACGTCGCGACTGTCTCTATAGCGAGACTGTTGCCAAAGGCAACTGAGGGCGGCTGGCGAGAGTAAACTGTGCAGGTTCGGCGGGACAAAGATAGACACCTATCGCGACAAGAATGTCGCTCCTACGGGTTTTGCAACAGTCTCATAGCATAGCCGGGCCAGAAGCTTCCCGCATCGCGTAGGCGAAGGCCTGCGCTACGCGACAGATGGGTCGGCCTGGCTACAAGTGAGGGACGGAACAATGCGCATACTGATAACCAATGATGATGGCATACACGCTGCGGGACTACACGCACTAGCTAAGAACCTACAGGAGATAGCTGAGGTGACCATCGTCGCGCCCGAGCGCGAGCAAAGTGCGGCCGGTCATGCCGTGACGCTGCACAAGCCGCTACGGATGAAACCAGCGGAAATTAAAGGATTCCAGGGGACCGCCTACGCTAGCAATGGCACGCCCGCGGATTGCGTGATTCTAGGGTGCCTGGCCCAGCCGAGTCGGCCCGATTTGGTGGTGGCGGGAATAAACAGAGGTGCCAATCTAGGCGAGGAGATACTCTATTCCGGCACGGTCTCGGCAGCGATGGAGGCTGCCTTGCAAGGCTTGCCGGCCTTTGCCATCTCGGCGGCTTCATACACAGCTAACGACTATGAGCCGGCGGCCCAATTTGCCCGAAAGCTGGCCCGGGTTGTGGCCAATGCCGCCCTCGGTGATGATTGTTTTCTGAATGTGAACGTTCCGGCCATACCGCGGGAGCAGATTACCGGTATCAGGTTTACCAGACTGGGCAAGCGGGCTTACATCAATAAAGTGGAGCAGCGCGAGGATCTGCGGGGTCAGACCTATTATTGGCTCTCGGGCAATCCCAAGGAGACCGACAGTGGCGAGGGCACCGACATCGCCGCCGTGGCTGCCGGGCAGATATCAATCACGCCTATGCACTTTGACCTGACCAGCCACGAGCTGCTGGATAATCTGTCCGCGCTGGTGGAGGAACTACGTGACTGGTGAACAGTTCTCGCCGGCTTATCTCCGACTCCACGCTACCGGAGAGCTAGCGCAGCGACGAGATAAAGCCTTGCAGATGTTAGCGGAGTGTCGGCTGTGTCCACGGGAGTGCGGGGTAGACCGGCTCAGCGGCGAGACGGGCTTTTGCCGCTCGGGGCGGCAGGCCCAGGTCTCCAGCTACAACCCGCACTTCGGGGAGGAGCAGCCACTGGTCGGCATCGGCGGCTCGGGAACCGTCTTTCTGACCAACTGTAACTTGCGCTGCATATTCTGCCAGAATTACGACATCAGTCATCTGGGGCACGGCAGGGAAGTATCAGCGCAGCAGTTAGCTGATATGATGCTGGAGTTGCAGCACATCGGTTGCCACAATATAAACTTTGTGACGCCTACTCACTTTATGCCTCAGATTCTGGAGGCGCTGGTAATTGCCGCCGACGCCGGCCTCAACGTGCCTTTGGTTTATAACTGTGGCGGTTATGAAAGTCTAGAGGCCCTCAGAATCCTGGGCGGAATTATTGACATATATATGCCTGATGCCAAATACGGCGATGGTCAGGTAGCCCAGCGGCTCTCGGCGGCGCCGGATTATCCGCCGCGGATGCAGGCAGCAATTCGGGAGATGCACCGCCAGGTGGGCGACTTGCAGATAGATGACCGCGGCCTGGCCGAGCGTGGCTTGATAGTGCGCCATCTAGTACTGCCGGCAGGACTTGCCGGCACGGCTGATATAATGCGCTTTTTGGCTTCGTTGAGCCCGGAGACCTATGTTAACGTTATGGCGCAGTATCGGCCCTGCTATCAAGCTCACCAGGATGAGCAGATTGACCGGCGGATTACTACCGAAGAGTACCGGCAAGCAGTCCAGGCTGCCTATGAGGCGGGGCTGCACCGCCTGGATGAGCGCCCGCTGGCGATACTATTGTGAGCACAAACGGCTCGTGTGCAGCGGTAACACTGAGCAGATTAGCATAGTAGCTGAAGCTACTAAAAGCGGTATTGAGTTGGTAAAGGAGGCAAGCACCGATGAGTAATCTCTGGCAGCAGGCTCGACAAACACTTGGCCGAGTATTCCAGGGCAGTAAGCGTTCGGTGGAGGTGATAGCGGCGGGCATTGACCGGCAGGCGACCATCCAGAAGCTTACGGGGCAGATTCGAGCGCTGGAGCGCGAACGCAGCCAACTAGTTATCACCATCGGCAAGAAGGTCTATTCCCTGCATACTCGCGGCAAGGTCCGCAATCGGGATGTGCTGCGCGACTGTGTGCGTATAGATGAAGCAGGTCAACAGATTGAACAGTGCCAGCAACAGATAGAACAGATTCGCCGTCAGGCGGTGCCAAGTGAGGAGCTGGTGGTGGAAATTGAGGACGAAGAGCCGGTGACCGACGAAGAGATCGGGGAGGAGGAAGTGACTGTTGAGCCGTCGGCACCGGAGGCTGTGGCGCGCGGCTTCTTCTCAGCGGAGAAGACGGGAGAGGCACGTGTGGACGCCGAGCCTCCGGAGACGGAAGCAGGCGAGGAATCCTAACCAGCCCGGGCCCCCAGATAGACGGGCGGCTAGGACCCCGGAGCCGGCAAGCTACGCTTTAATAACTGGTGGGTACTGACAGGGAGCCAGAAAGGAGAATTGGTGCACAAAACTGGATT
>JAUWJN010000003.1 GCA_030607655.1 bacterium | reverse complement strand
GGGGTCAGTGAATTACACTTATGATGGCTCCGAAAGTCCACAAGGCATCGCGGATCAGGGTCAATATGGGGCGCTTGACGTGACGAGGCTTGACATAGATTATATCCCCGGGCTTCAACTCGTGCGGCGCGGGTGGAATACCCTCAGGTAGCTTGGCTACAGACAGGATTATATGTTCCGAGGTGCCATCTGGCCGCGTGCGGACGACGCTGACACTACGGGGGTCAGCGGAGGGTATAATGCCGCCGGTTTGGGCCAGAGCATCGAGGATGTCCATATCCGGCTCCCAGGCGAGTTTGCCCTGCTGCCCCACCGCGCCCCGCACATATAACGTCTCCTTCTCCGGTATCATTATCACATCGTCAGGCTCCACATCCACATTCTCGGCCAACCGCCCTTCATCCATTACTGCTTGCAGATCCGCCACTATCTGCTCGCCGCCGCGATATATTGTCGTCCGCCGCAAGTCGGCTAGCGGGGTGGGACTGGTCAAAGTAACTATCCGCAGCAAGTCGCGCTGTTTCTGCTGGAAAATACTCATCATTCCCGGCTTAGTCACTGCGCCCACGACCATTATAGTCTCCGGCTCGGCCTCGGGCACTACCAGGATATCTCCGGGGGAAAGCGATAGATTCTGCGTCAGGTCCCCCTTGCGCCACAACGCTTCCAGGTCAATTGATCGCGCCTCGCCCACCGATGAGAAGATTTGCCCGGCGGCCAAATCAGCCTGAGGGGTGAAGCCTCCCGCTTGCGAGAGCGCTTCCAACACGGTAATTGGCTCGCCACTGCGGAAGGTAGTCGGATTAGTCACTTCCCCGACCACCGAGATATTAGCCGCTTCGTGGACGACCAGCACATCGCCGGGCTGTAGAGTTTCGTTCTGGGTGATGTCGCCTTGCTTGAGAAGCTGATAAAGGTCGATAACCTTAGTCGGGCCTTCTTTACGAATCAACAGCGCTGAGGAACGGTCCGCCGTGGCGGCTAGCCCCTGGCCGATGCGGCTCAGAGTATCTAACACTGTAACTTCTTCGCCCACCGGCAGATATACGCTGCCCGGCCGGTTTACTTGCCCCAACACGGCAATTTTCTCCCGTACCTTGGGCACGTAGATAGCATCGCCGTACTGGACCCGCTCGGTAATATCCATAGGCTGCTCAGTACGCAAGCCACTTAGGTCGAGGGTTTTGGACGGCTCGCCGGGATGAGTGATTCTCACCCGCCTGAGGTCCGACATATCATTGGTCCCCGCTCCCGATATCGCGTCAACCACCGTAGCCCCAAATGGCAGTAACAACGGCCCTTGGGTCTCCACATACCCCGATACGTACACCTTCCGGCTTGAGGCCATCTCGTTGATGCTTAACACCACGTACGGAAAGCGCAAAAGCTTCCCCAGCCGCCCGACCAGTTCTTCCTGCGCTTCTTCCAGCGTCATATTGCGCAGATACACCTGGCCTAGCTGGGGAAGAGAGATGGTGCCGGCCGGCCCGACGGGGTATTCTCCGGAGATATCCGCTTCGCCAAAGACCTGGACCTGCAGCATATCGCCGGGACTGAGCCGATAATCTGGGCCTAATAGCTGGGCACTGGCACCGCTGGCTAACGTTGCCGCCAGTAAGACTGCTACCGATGATTGTGCCCACCAATGTTGGGCGCGATGAAAACGCAATCTAACCCGCATCCTAATTGCCTTAAATCGCAGTACCACGTAGTTTTGCAGTCTCTACTCCTCAGCAGGGACTGCGTAAATGATAATTCTACGCTTTTAGCGGCCTATTGTCAAGCTCTCGCGAGGCGCTTGACGCGGTTGGCCTTATATGGCAAGATACAAATAGTTATCATATCAGGGGGAATTATGCTCTCTGATTTAAGGGTGGAGGAGGCCGAGGGAGTGAGCCGATTATGCGAATAGTTGCCATAATGGTGTGCTTATTGGGCCTGACCGCGCTAGGCAATGCTGCGCCGGTCACAGTGAGTGGCACGGTGCTGGGTCCCGATGGCCAGGCGATGCCCGGTTGCCGGGTTGTTGCGGTCTACTACTCGGCGGAGCCAGAATGGGTAGACACCGAAGGTGTTACGGACGCCACTGGCCGCTTCTCATTTACCCTGGATGTCGGGGATGATTACCGGCGTATAAGTGTACTGGCGATACGCGAGGGGTTCGCCCTGGATTGGGTCGCCGTGAAGTCTGAAGAGCCAGTGACCCTCCGGCTGGGTGCCAATCCGGTGCCGTGCACCGGCACTGTGATTAACCACGAAGGGGAGCCAATTGGTGGCGCGATCGCGTCGGTGAGAACACTCATTGGCTCGACCGCCATTAGTGCTCCGCAGTACCTGTCGCTTCACGACGAGGCCTTGCTGAGCGATACTACCAATGAGCAAGGACGATTTGAAATTGCCGGTCTGCCGCCAGAGGTCCAGGTTCATCTGAAAGTAAGTGCGGAGGGCTGGGCCCAGTTGTGGGCGCAAAGCGTACGGCCCGCCAGTGAGCATAGGCAGCGATTCGTTCTGCAGCCGGAAGCCACGATCTCCGGACAGATAACGCACGAAGGGCAGGCGGTAGCTGGCGTTAAGGTATCGTGCGGTCCGCCAGGACCCTATGGCGGCAGTATCGAGAGTGTCTCAAGGCAGGACGGTAGCTATACGCTCAAGCAGGTTCCCTTTGGATTCTACTACATTCGTCTAGAGCCGCCGGAGGGTCTCACCGCCAGACCGGGCGAACGGATAAGGGTCAACACCGGTGAAAATGTTACGGGTGCCGACGTGCAGTTGACTCCCGGCGGCTTGATCCAGGGTACAGTTACCGAAGATGAGACGGGTCGGCCGCTCGCCGGGGTCCAGGTAGGAACTGGGCTCCAGGGAACAACTACCGATGAGGCTGGCAATTACACCTTGCGGGCTGCACCGGGAACGGCCAGGGTCTACGTCTCAAGCCTCGCTACCCCGCGGATGGAAACGGTCGGCGACCGCTACCAGGAGGTGGAGGTCGTAGAAGGGGAGACAGTGACGGGAGTGGACTTCGTGATGCGCGAATACCAGCCCCAGATGCTGCGCGGGCAGGTCCTGTTGCCCGACGGCCAGCCGGCCGCCGGCGTGAAGATCGGCATTGTGGGCAGCTACTGGGGCCAGCCAGGGATGGATCGCTTCAAGACCAGCACTGATGCTGAAGGCAGATTCGAGTTAGATGTAGGCCAGCAGTTGGGACCACCCGCCTACCGTCCCACTCTGGCTGTCCTGGCGCGCGATGTGGAGCGGGGGCTGGCTGGATTGGTGGCAGTGCCGGATCGCGAAAAGCCCGTGGAGATTCGTTTGGCGCAAGGAGGCTATGTAGTAGCTGAGGTAGTGGACACGGAAGGCAGGCCCGTGGCGGATGTCGCCATGCGTGTGTACGTCAGCGTGAGGCGTGACGGCGGGCACATGAGGGTAAGCCTACCGGTGCAGGGCACCAGCGATGACCAGGGTCGCATACGCATCGGCCCACTGCCGGCGGGTGTGCCGCTAAGAATGTCCCCTGGGGATGAGACCGAAATGCTCGCCGTGGAGATGTCATGGGGAGATGTGGGGGAGATTACTCTGAGCCCGGGTGAGGAGTACCAATTGCCGCGCCTGGAGCTTAATCTGGAGGGCCGCACCGTCCGCGGTTGGGTTGGCGATCGGCAGCAGCAACCGGTGGCTGGCGCGGTCGTGTTCGGCATCGGGGAGCGTCAATATAGAGGTCACCCGGAACCGGCTTACACCGACGAGCAGGGATATTTTGAACTCACCGGCTTGTCTGTCCGGGGCGAAGTGACTATCGTGGCGGCCCATCCGACGGGATCACTGTTTGCCACCGAGCACGTTGACCCGGACTGGGGCTTTGAACCGGGCTTTATCCTGCAGCCCGCCGGCAGCGTCATCGGCCGGCTCATGGATCGGCAGGGACAACCGGTGTATGATGCCACGGTAACCGTGGAGAGCAGTACGGTCAGCTACGGGATGTCAGAGGAGTTGCGCCGCCGGCTACACACCGCGGGCTTCACGATGGAGACTTATACTGACCACGACGGCAAATGGCGTATGGACGGCCTGATCCCCGGCATTGAATACCGGGTCTCCGTGCGCCCGCGCGACCCCAATGCTGGTCACGCCTCCGCGCGGTTCACGGCAACCGCCGGACAGACTGAGGACCTGGGCGAGATGGTTCTGGAGCAGCAAGAGCGTGGGGTTGGGATGCCGGGGCCACTGCCGTGAACATTCGCGTCAACTTTCGCTGGGTAACTTGCCCAGAAAGCCCCATAGATAGGCTGCCTCAGCTTGCACCGGGACCAGTTGGCCGATCAGGTCCTCCCCGCCGGGGAATATCATCAGCTTATTGGTCCGCGTCCGCCCCCGCATCTTGCCGGGCGACTTTGGGTCAGCCCTCTCCACCAGTACCTCGAATACCTTGCCGACCTGCTGCCGGTTGATCTCCCGTGCTATGTCATTTTGCAGCGCCACCACTTGCTCCAGCCGTCGCTGCTTGACTGCTTCGGGCACCTTATCCGGCATCTGGGCGGCTCTGGTTCCCGGCCGGTCGCTGTACTTGAACATAAATGCCTGGCTGAAGCGAATCTCTTCAAACGCCCGCACCGTATTGCGGAACTGCTCATCGGTCTCCCCGGGAAAGCCCACCATAACATCGGTGGAGATGGCGATGTCGGGTATGCGCTGGCGGGCGGCGTCAACCAGCCCCCGGTAATGAGCATAAGTATAGCCACGGCCCATGCGAGTCAGCACTTCGTCATCGCCGGCCTGGATCGGCAGGTGCAAGTGCTCACAAACTGAAGGCAGATCGCGCATCGCGGCTAATAATTTGACGGACAAATCCTTGGGATGAGAAGTGGTAAACCGTATCCGCGCTAGACTGGGTATCTGATCCACCTCGGCCAGTAGGTCGGCGAAATCAACGCGTTCCGCCAGGTCGTGGCCGTAGCTATTGACATTTTGGCCTAGCAGCGTTACCTCCTTGTATCCGGCCGCCACTAGGCTTTGTACTTCCCCGACGATATCAGTCATCTGACGACTTTGCTCACGCCCCCGGGTATAGGGCACGATGCAGTAGGCGCAGAAGTTGTTACAGCCGTAGGTAACGTTGACAAACGCGGAAATCTCGGTGTAGCGGCAAACCGGTAGCCCCTCGGGAATTGTTTCGCGGTCATCGGTCACTACTATCGGTTCTCCGCTACTACCTAGCTGCCGGCGCTGGGCCAGCGCCGCCGCGAACCGGGAGTAGTTGCGGGGGCCGATAATGATGTCCACGTAAGGCGCGCGCCGGCGAATCTCCTCCGCAGCAATCTGGGCCACACAGCCGCAGACGACAATGATTTTGTTCGGCTGACGCTGCTTTATCCGCCGCAGTTCGCCCAACTTGGAGAACAGCTTATGATGGGGTTTAGCCCGCACCGTGCAGGTATTGAACACCACAACATCGGCATCCGCCGCAGCGGCGGTAGGCTGATAGCCTAATTGTTCCAGGATTCCGGCCAGGGTTTCGGAGTCCCGCTCATTCATCTGACAGCCCATAGTATCCAGATAGTACCGGTTTGCCATCTTGGGATAAGTTAGTATATCACCAAGCCGCGGTGCGAACAACTGGACGTAGCTATGAGCCAGAGTAATGAGCTCAAGGGCGAGGTGTAATATATTCATTGCCTCACCCCTAGCCCCTCTCCTTGCAGGAGAGGGGAAGAGGTGCAGGATAGCTATACTTCGCTATGCCATGAGCTCCTCTCCTTGCAGGAGAGGGGAATTGGTAGGGAGGCGAGGTTAGGCCGTTTTCGGTTCTCCTCTATCCGGGACGGAGAGGGGAATTGGCGGGGGCCCTGAAGTTAGGCTGTTTTCGGTTCTCCCCTCTCCTGCAAGGAGAGGGGCCGGGGGTGAGGCTGCCGTTTCCTGTCCACTGTCCACTGTTCTATCCAGTGAACCCGGCCCACTACGGAAAGCTATGAGGAACGACAAGACCCCGGGAGACGTTGTGTGCCGTTGCTCTCGCTTCCTGCCTCCCGCCTCTGCCGTGAGGAGGGGCCGGGGGTGAGGCTGCCGTTTCCTGTCCACTGTCCACTGTTCTATCCAGTGAACCAACAGCCCATCTATGCCGTCTAATTAAGTGAATTTACATTAAAGCTATCAAGGATATTGACAATAATACACTAAAGTGATATAATGATTGGCACGCAAGCAATAGGTCCGCAAGTTAGGTGACTGCGGACCAGATTTTCGCACATAAACTAACAAGGTGGTGAATTTACAGTGGCAAAGGCAATAGGAATTGACCTGGGAACAACCAATTCGTGTGTGGCAGTGATGGAGGCCGGGGAGCCCAAAGTGATTATAAATCCCGAGGGCGGCCGGGTTACGCCATCAGTGGTGGCGATATCCAACACTGGCGAGCGCCTGGTAGGTCAGCCCGCCAAGCGGCAGATGGTACTTAACCCGGAGCGTACTGTGGCTTCTATCAAGCGGGAGATGGGTACGCGCAATACCCACACTATTGACGGCAAAGACTATACCCCTGAGCAGATCTCAGCGATGGTTCTCCAGAAGATGAAGCGAGATGCTGAGGCGTACCTGGGTGAGGACGTCACCGAAGCCGTCGTCACGGTGCCCGCCTACTTTGATGACAACCAGCGCACTGCTACCAAGCAGGCAGGCGAAATTGCCGGCCTTAACGTGCTGCGCATCATCAATGAGCCGACAGCGGCGGCTCTGGCGTATGGCCGGGCCCAGGAAAAGAAGGAAGGCACCATCCTGGTCTACGACCTGGGCGGCGGCACCTTTGACGTGTCGGTCCTGGATGTAGAAATTGGCACTGAGGGCGAAGAGCGCGATGCCTATCACGTGCTGAGTACCTCGGGCGATACCCGTCTGGGTGGCGATGACTTTGACCAGCGGCTGATTGACTACATCGCTGAAGAGTTCAAGAAAGACACGGGCATTGACTTGCGCAAGGACCCCCAGGCCCTCCAGCGCCTCAAGGAAGCCGCCGAGAAGGCCAAGTGTGAGCTGTCAACTACGTTGCAGAGCAACATAAGCCTGCCCTTTATCACTTCGGTGGAGGGCGAGGGTCCCAAGCACCTGGAGATGATCATCACGCGGGCCAAGCTCGAAGAGCTTATTGACGACCTAATCGCCAAGACCGAAGTAGCGGTCAAGGACGCCATGAAAGAAGCCGGGGTTGCCAAAGGCGAGCTGGACGAGGTTATTCTGGTCGGCGGCTCCACGCGCATGCCAGCCGTCCAGGAACTGGTCAAAGAGCTGACCGGCGTCGAACCGCGCAAGGACATCAATCCTGACGAAGTAGTGGCCTGTGGCGCAGCCATTCAAGCGGCGGCGATCAAGGGCGAGACCCAGGATATAGTGCTGATGGACGTCACGCCCTTGAGCCTGGGGGTGGAGACGCTGGGGGATATTTGCGATGTAGTCATACCGCGTAACACCAATATCCCCACCCAGGAATCGCGCATATACTCTACAGCCAGTGATATGCAGCCAACCGTGGAGATCAACGTGTTGCAGGGCGAGCGGTCCCGCGCCAGTCAGAACAAGTCTCTGGGCCGCTTCCACCTCGCCGGTATTCCGCCGGCACCACGCGGCATACCGCAGATTGAGGTCGCCTTTGACATCGATGCCAATGGCATCCTGCATGTCTCAGCTCAGGATAAGGCCACGGGCAAACAGCAGGATATTACCATCACCGGCTCCGGTCAGTTGTCCGATGACGATGTGGAACGCATGGTTGACGAGGCCGGGCAGCACACGGAGGAAGACGAAAAGTTCCGGGAGCTGGCTGAAGCTCGCAATCAGGGCGACCAACTCGCCTATCAACTGGAAAAGACTCTCAATGAGCTGGGTGAGAAGGTTCCGGAAAGTGAAGCTTCTTCGATACGGGAGAAGATTGAGAATCTGCGCGAGGTGGCCAAGGGAGACGACGCAGCGGCCATCCGCGCCGCCATAGACGAAGTCAATCAGGAGTTCGCTGCCGTCTCTCAGCGCATCTACCAGCAGACCGGCGCCGAGGCCGCTGCTGCCGCCGAAGACGTCGTTGACGCGGAATTTGAAGCCGAGGGCACTACGGGCGGCCCGGCCGACGAGTCCGCCGCAACCGACGAAGACGTCATTGACGCCGAGTTCGAAGCGGAGGACCAGTAAGCAACGACAGCAACGGCAGCAACGGCAGCAACAACAGCAATGGTAGGAACGACTAACGGCAGTAACGACGGCAACTAGCTCCTAGGAGGTGGTCGGCCCACGCTGCCATTGGCATTGCCGTCCGTAGGGGCGAAAGTTGCTGGCAACTTCCGCCCGCCGTTGCCGGGTAGTAGATTATATCGCCTCACCCCTAGCCCCTCTCCTTGCAGGAGAGGGGAATCAGAGAGATTGGGGGACCTCGTCTGCGCGAGCGATGAGCAATAGAGGTTGCAGAACCTCGCCTCCGCGGGAGATAAGGTATAAGCGATGAGCCCGACCGTAGATTTCTACGAGGTACTCGGTGTTGACCGGGGTGCCTCGCCAAAAGAGATAAAGAAGGCCTACCGGAAGCTAGCCCGCAAGTATCACCCCGACGTCAACCCGGGTGATAAGCAGGCCGAACAGCACTACAAGGAACTCAGCCAGGCCTACGAGGTGCTCTCCGACCCGGAGAAGCGCCGCAAGTACGACCAGTTCGGTCATGCCTTCCAGCAGGCCCAGGATAGTGGCCAGTGGGCGGGGGGGGATTTTGGCAACTTCGTATTTGAACACTTCGGAGCGGGCAGCTTCGCTGACATGTTTGGCGATATCTTTGGCGATGTGGGGGTAGCGACTGGCCGCCGCCGTACGCGGGTAACGCCGCGGCCTGAGCGGGGCCAGGACATACATCATGCCTTGCCGGTTACGTTCGCTGAGGCCATCAAGGGGGCCAACAAGTCGCTGACCATTAGCATTGCCGACCGCTGCCCGGCTTGTGATGGCCTGGGTGGGCAGACCAAGACTTGTCCCGCCTGCGGCGGGACCGGCATTAGCAGCCAGGGCGGCATATTTGGCATGCGGGCCGCCTGCCCGCAGTGTCAGGGCTCAGGAGAGGTAATAACCGAGCGCTGTACAGAGTGTCGGGGCGGCGGCGAAGTGACTCGTACGCGCCACATTGATGTCAAGATTCACCCCGGCGTGCAGACTGGCGGTAAGCTGCGGCTGACGGGCGAAGGTGGCCGCGGCTTCCGGGGCAGTCCGAACGGCGACCTCATATTGGAGTTACAAGTCCAGGAGCATGACTTTTTCGAGCGTGACGGGGATGACGTTACCATCAAGATGCCCATAACCTTCATAGAGGCCGTCCAGGGCGCTTCAATCAGTGTTCCCACCACCAATGGTCGGGTTAACCTCAAGATACCGCCCGGGACTAAAAGTGGGCAACGCTTCCGACTAAAAGGCCAGGGAGCGCCCCGGCCCAGGGGAGGTGGGCGAGGGGACCAGTACGTGGAGGTTTACATCACGGCACCCCGCCACTTAACCCGCGAGCAGCGCCAGCTTATCGCCCAACTGGCGGAAAGCTGGACCGAGGACCCGCGCCAGGACTTGCCGCCGGGACTGTAAGGATCACGGGAACAGGGGACTGGGAACGGGGAACAGGAACGGCAGGGAACGACACGACCGTTGTTTGGAGGGGCCGCGTCGAGTGACGCGCTTGTCCGCCGACTCGGCCGCCGTAGCCATAGGCTATTATGGCGGAGGAGGCAGCTGCTTTAGCAGCGAAGGCGGGAGGCCGGCCCGCCCGTACAGAATCAGGGATGCAGGGAACTGAGAACTGCACGGAAAGACAAACAAGGAGGGGTAATGAGCGATGAGACGCGGAAGAGACGAAGCACTTTACTATATTAGTGTCGCCGCCCGGCTGGTGGACTGCCATCCCCAGACGCTGCGTACCTACGAGCGGCTGGGACTGCTGGAGCCCGAGCGGTCGGAGGCCAATGTGCGCTTATACTCTGATGAGGATATCGAACGACTCCGCCAGATTAAGCGCCTCACCCAGGATTTAGGGGTCAATCTGGCCGGGGTAGAGGTGATACTAAACCTGCTGGACCAGATTGACCAGCTTCAGCAGGAGGTGGAGCGCCTGCGGTACCAGTTGGAGCATGGCCCGCGACGCCTCAAACCGGCTCCTGAGCCGGGGGTGCGAAGAAGCGAGATACAGACTGAGGACACGGAGGCCAGCCCATGAAGCCGACCACAGCGCAGATAGAGCGATGGATTAAACAGGCAGAGCGTGACTTAGAGGCAGCCCGTCGTCAGTTAGCTATCGAAGTCTGGGAACAGTGTGCCCTGCTGTGCGAGCAAGCTGTGGAAAAGTACCTTAAAGCACTTTATATGCAGCGGGAAGGCCAGGAGGCTCCCAAGACACACAAGATTGCTGACCTCGCTAGCAGCCTGGGTGCACCCAACGGGTTCTATGCCCTGCTGCAGCAGTTAGAAACTGACTATCTTGCTACCCGGTATCCGGACACTACGGTCGCGGCGCCATTTGAAGGCTACACTGAACAGATAGCACGCGATCGGCTCAACGGAGCGACTGAGGTGATCGAATGGGCGAGACGACAGATGCAATCCAACAACTGAGCCAGCGTGATCCGGCCGTCGCCGAGTTCGTGCAAAACAAGCTGCCTGTCTTGCGGCGAGAGTGGGAGCCAGTGCATGTTATACTTTTCGGCTCCCGGTCCCGCGGCACTGCGACTGGAGCCAGCGATATTGACCTGATAGTAGTCTCGCCCCGGTTTGACGGCATTCCCTGGCCTAACCGCCCGGCCCTGGTGCTCCAACTCATCTACCCGCGTCAGTCAGCCGATATCCTCTGCTACACACCGGAGGAATTCGAGCAGAAGCGGCGCGAAGCTGGCATCGTAGCCACCGCCTGCGAGGAGGGGATTTGGCTGTGAGCACCGAGAAACGGGACGAATGGATCGTCGTGGCACAGTTTAATGCGATGGATTTCGGCCTGGCAGCGGATATGGCCGTCTCCAAGCTGCAGGGCAGCGGTATCCCGGCCCAGCGCGTGCCCAGTGGCAGTATAACCGGTGCCATTGGCACCGGGATGTTGCCGTCGGAGCTTATCCGTGTCATCGTCCCGCCCGACCAGGCTGAGAAGGCCAGGGAGATATTGGCGGAAGAAGATGCCTAGCACGGCTCTAGCAGCCTGATGCCATTTGTTGCGGGGTCTTGCATGTAAGCCCACAAGGGATGAAGGAGAGGATAAATTTGCTGCGCCTACCAAAGTTTTTTTCCCAACGCCAGAGAGAAGCGCAAGTAAATGACGTGGACGTCTATCAGTATGATGTCATTCCAGAGGAGCTGCGCTGGAAGCTGGTTTATTGCATGGAAAACTGTTTTTCGACGTTTGGTGTGAAAAGGACCCCTGTACCTTTAGAGCCCCTCCGTCCCGTCACGACCGAGGCATTCAGCCAACTTGTCCGCCTCTTGTGTGAACGGTACGGCAGGCCGATCTTGGTGGAGGATACTAGTGGCGGCGGATTCGCGGATATTCAGGTGTGGCTGCAGACGTGTACGGTGGAACAAGTAATAGATACGGTGGAGGCTTTCCTGTACCTCTTTATTGTGTATGAGGATACTTTGTCGCGAATAGAGATACTCTCATTGTCACAGGTAGAGGAGAACCTAAATCGTATTTTTGCTGAGCATAGCGTTGGGTATGAGTTCGACAATGGACGCGGGCAGAGGGTCGATTCAAAGCTACTTCATCGCGAAGTTGTCAAGCCCGCACTTGGGCTTCTGTATGAGGAAGGCTTTGAAGGTGCTATAAAGGAGTTCGAGACGGCGCACGAGCATTATCGCCACGGAAGGTATGAAGATTGTCTTACGCAGGCGAATAATGCCTTTGAGAGTACCATGAAGAGCATACTTGAGAGAATTGGTCATTCCTTCGACAAGGAAAGGGATACCGCTTCCCCTCTCATCGACCATTGCATTGCTGCGCAGGTCATTCCAAAGAGCTTCCAGTCATCCGGAAACGCAGTTTCGCAGGTGCTGAAATCGAGTCTACCGAGCATCCGAAGCAATATGGGAGCGCATGGGGCGGGTCTAGAACCCAAGGACGTTGAGAGAAGTTACGCGGAGTTAGCCCTGCATCTTGCCGCTACCTATATAGTGTTTCTGGTAGAACGGTATCGAGAAATGACTGGATAGGGCTACAATAAAGCCGGTGATGCTATGGATTTTGAGAAATTTACTAATCAGGCTAAAGAGGCGATAGCGCACAGTCAGCAGATATTGCAGCGGTATAAGCATAATCAGCTTGATACCGAGCATATTCTGCTGGCCCTGCTGGAGCAAGAGGGCGGCGTGGTGCCGCGGATTGTGGAGACGGCGGGGGCTGATGAGCAGGCCCGGATCGGGATGCTGGAGCGCAACCTGGGCCAGCGGCCCCAGGTGCAGGTCGGCGACGGTGCAGATACGGCGCAGATCTTCATTACTCCGCACACCAACCGCGTCCTGGATGACGCCTGGGAACAGGCCCAGCGGTTTGGGGACAAATTCATCGCCTCCGAGCATATTCTGCTGGCGATAATTGAAGATGGTCAGACCGAGGCCGCTCAAATGCTGGCTGAAGCCGGCCTGACTAAGGAGAAAGTGCTGGAGGCTTTGCAGCAGATTCGTGGTACTCACCAGGTCAGCGATGCCGCCGCCGAGGAAAAATATGAGGCCCTGAAGCGCTACTCGCGGGATTTGACCGAGATGGCCGAGGAGGGCAAGCTGGACCCGGTCATCGGGCGGGAGAATGAGATTCGCCGCGTCATTCAGGTACTGTCGCGGCGCACCAAGAATAATCCGGTGCTCATCGGCGATGCCGGCGTGGGCAAGACGGCCATCGTGGAAGGTCTCGCGCAGGACATAGTTGACAACGATGTGCCCGAGATGCTCCAGGGCAAGCAGATTGTCCAACTGGACCTGGCGGCCATGATCGCGGGCAGCAAGTACCGCGGCGAGTTTGAGGAGCGGCTCACCGGCGTCATTGACGAGATTCGCGCCTCCGAGGGCAATATCATTGTTTTTTTGGATGAGCTGCACACCGTGGTCGGGGCTGGCGCGGCGGAGGGCGCTATGGATGCGTCTAATATCCTCAAGCCACCGCTGGCCCGTGGGGAGCTGCGCTGCATCGGCGCGACCACGCTGGACGAGTACCGGGAGCACGTGGAGAAGGATCCGGCCCTGGAGCGGCGCTTTCAGCCGGTATTTGTGGATGAGCCGACGGTGGAGGATACTATCAAGATTCTGGAGGGGCTGCGCTCGCGGTATGAAGAGCATCATGGCATTAAGATTTCTGATGAGGCTATCCAGGCCGCAGCGGAGCTGTCAGCCCGCTACATATCTGATAGATTCCTGCCCGACAAGGCCATTGACCTGATTGATGAGGCAGCCAGCAAGCTGCGAATTGATACTTATAATATGCCCCCCCAGCCCGAAGCGCTGCGGCGGGAAATCACCCAGCTTATCGAGCAGGGCGAGGAGGCCGCCCGGCGTGGGCAGTACGAAGAGGCGGGCAAGATCAAGACGCAAATTGATGCGCTGGAGGCCAAACTGCCGGCGGCGGAGGAGAAATGGGCAGGCGTTGAGCACATTGATGACACCGTGGATGCTGAGGATGTGGCGCAGATTGTCTCGGCCTGGACCGGCATCCCGGTCACGCGGATGTTCGAGGAGGAAGCCCGGAAGCTGCTGGATATGGAGAAGCGCCTCCACCGGCGGGTTAAGGGTCAGGACGAAGCAGTAGAGGCTGTATCCGAGGCCATCCGCCGCGCCCGCGCCGGCCTCAAAGACCCGCGTCGGCCCATCGGCTCATTCATATTCCTGGGTCCCACCGGCGTGGGTAAGACTGAGTTGGCCCGGGCTCTGGCAGAGTTTCTGTTTGATGATGAAGAGGCCATGGTGCGCATTGATATGTCCGAGTATATGGAGAAGCACTCGGTCTCGCGGCTCATCGGCGCGCCCCCCGGATACATCGGCTACGAGGAGGGCGGCCAGCTTACTGAGGCGGTGCGGCGACGGCCCTACCGCGTCATCCTGCTGGACGAGATTGAGAAGGCGCATCCGGATGTATTTAACATCCTGCTGCAGGTACTGGAGGACGGCCGGCTGACCGACAATGCCGGGCGCACGGTGGATTTCAGCAACACGGTGGTCATTATGACCTCTAACATCGGCAGTCAGTTCATCACCCCGCCTTCGGCGGAGGCGACCGAAGAGCAGCGCCACGAAGAATACGAGCAGATGAGCGAGCAGGTAATGGAAGCGCTACGGCAGACGGTGAGGCCTGAGCTGCTCAACCGCATTGATGAGACTATCGTCTTCCACTCGCTGACCGAGGAGGAAATCCTGCAGATTGTGGAGCTGATGATGAGCCGAGTGGAGGTATCACTGGCTGATCGGCACATGCACCTGGAGGCGACCGAAGCCGCCCAGCAACTGTTGGCCGAAGCGGGTTACGACCCGATGTACGGCGCGCGGCCCCTGCGCCGCACCATCCAGAAGATGGTGGAGAACCCCATCTCCAGCGCCATCCTCCGCGGCGAGTTCACCGAGGGCGATACCATAGCCGTGGATGCCGAAGACGGGGAAATCGAGCTGAAGGTGAAGGCATCGTAGACACGGCAGCAATGAGCTAGGGGCAACGGGGGGGAGGTGAGAGGCGCGAGGGGGGCGAAATTGGTTGTGAAGAGACCGCTGGAGGCAGGAATCAGCAGCTTGATGGCGAAAAATACTTTGTAGCCAACAACCCAATGAGGTGATAGATATGCGACTGAGCACAGCACTGGTGATAACAGCAGTAGTAGGTCTAATCTGTAACCCGGCACTGGCCGGCGACCTCCGGTGCCATGTGACCAAGGATGGGGCCAACGTGGCGGGCGCCGATGTCACGCTTACTCCGGGCGGTACTACGCTGACGGCCGTCGCCCGGGGAGCCTGCGTATTCACTGGGCTGGCGGCGGGCAAATACCGCGTTGAAGCCCAGAAAACGATTGGGGAAATATTGTACATGGCGATTGTGGATGAGGTGATAGTACCGGCGACGGGCGAAGTGGAAGCCAACTTGCCTATGGGCCAGGCGATTCGCATTAGCGATTACCTGCCGGTGGAAGTGGGCGACTACTGGCAGTACCATGACACCCTTAGAACCGCAACCGCAGTCATCTCCCGCACCCGTCGCGAGCGGGCCACGCGTGCTACCCACACCACCATCCTTTTAGGGGACAGGTTGAGGGTGATTGAAGTCACCTGGCCAGGGACCTCGGATATGATAAGGAACCTGGTGAAGTCCTCATCGGACGGGTATGCTATGTACGGCGAGGGGCGAGGGACTGAACTGTTGAGTTATAATCCGCCGCTGCTGTTGCCCAACCTGTTGCCGATGGGGTATACGCTAGTTATAGAGAGCACGATCAAGCACAGCAACGGCGCCCCTGATCAGCAGGTAAAGATGGAGTGCACCGTCGTCGGGTTTGCCGACGTTACCGTCCCGGCTGGCACCTTCGAAGACTGTGTGCGCCTGGAGTGTAAACAAAAAGTTGACGGCCAGCGGGGCAAAATGATTTGGTGGCTGGCCAAGGACGTAGGCCGGGTGCGGGCCCTGGAGCGCAAGCCCGGCTGGGCAAGCAGACGGACTTTGGAAGAATACAAAACAGCGGCGTCAAAGCCAGCAAGTAGCCCCCGCCCAATTATCTGGCCTGGCTGGAAGCGGCCTTTGCTGCCGACACCGTAGGGCGGGCAGAGCAAATAACACGGCTTGCAGGTTGCGTGTGCCTAGAGACCAATGCCCGGAGCTCCGCGCTGCGAGGCTCTTCGTCTTGGGGAGTAGAGCAACTTAGCGCCTCAGCCAGAGGGGTACAATGATCTGGTGCTGAGTGCCGGCCTCGGCAGTGGCAGCAATCTTCACTAGGTAGCGGCCGGCAGGTACCCAGGTGCCGGTGTGCCCCCGCGCATTCCACAGCAGGACATTGCTGCCCGCCTCGACGGGGCGGTCTGCGGCCACCGTTGCTACCCGGCGCCCCGCTATGTTCAGCACCTCGACATCAATGCGGCCCGCCGCAATCATCTGGCAGCGAATTTCAATGTTGCCCGCGGGAGCCTGTTGAGCAACTACGCTGCCAATCAAGCCCCCGGCGGGGCCTGCCGAGGTGATGATAGGCCCCGAATGCCGGGTAGTCGGGGGGCCGGAGGCGAGTTGTAAGCCATCGCTGGCTGCGAAGCGGTAGCTGTAATCATTGCCCGCCGCCAGCCGCAGGCCCTTATGATATATTACTCCCTCCGCAAAGTTGGGTGAAGTTGCCGCCAGCGGTTCCATACGATAGGGGCTGTCATCTACCTCAAGGTCCCCTTTGAATAGGTGCAGGAATATGTAACCGGGGGCCTCGCCATCGGCATCGGAATATGTGACACGGAAGTCTACATAGGCAAAAGGCGCTGCGGTATCGGGGCTTACGCCGTCATGGAACGTGCCGGGCAACTCAGCCCATGCCAGGACCGGGGCCGAATTGTCACGGGGAGATATTATCGGCCGCACGAATACTTCCCCGTAGCCGCCGGCATCGTTGCCGTCAAAAATGCGCTCTGCTATCTCATTGAGATTATCGGTGGCCCACCAGTTATTCTGCGCTCGAATGTTGTCAGAGGACTCGTTGCGTATGTCATAGCCACCATTGTTGTCGAAGACGTTATGACCGTCATCTTCAGTAGTGGTAGTGGAGAGATTGCCCAGGTTCGGCTTGGCGTGGTCCACAACCCGTATCGCGTCGCTGTCGTTGTACACAATGTGCGAGTCATAGATAACTGGCTGACTGGTGCCCGCCATGTGCAGCGCATGGGTCTGGCAGTGGCGGATTGTGCAGTGCTCCACCCGCGGGGAAGCGCTCTGCATAAGGATGCCGGTGGTGGCGTACTCGATGACGCAGTGGGACAGGGTCCCGCCGGAGCCGGGATAGAACTTCAGGCCCTGCCAGTCATTGTCGGCGGCAGAAGTGAATAATATGGGGCTGTCAGCCGTGCCCCACGCCTGGAGAGCACCGGCCACGTCCACGCCGCCCCCCGCTATGGCTGCTCCGGGCCGCAGGGTCCAGGTGGCAGCTTCGCCGACGCGCAATACTGTGCCCTGGGGCCGGGCAGTCAGGTCGTAAGGGATACCCTGAGCCTCCCAGGTCTGCGAGGCAGGCAGGTCCGTCACCAGGTTGCAAGCTACCCCGATGGCCTGGCGGGCATTGGCCAGGTACTGGTTGTTCGGTCCCAGCATGGGGACATTGCCCGCGACCACGAATACCGGATAATCACCACCGCCACTGAATAGGCATCCGTCCACCGTCCCGGTCAGGTCCAAGCCGCTGAGCCGCAAGGCGTTGCGGCCGTTGCAGTAAAATCCACTGCCGGTGACCTGCAGGGCAGAGGTGCCGGTAGCGTAGATGCCATCATACTCACAGTCCCGCACTACCCCGCCATTGAAGACCAGCGAGGCATCGTCTACGGTAAAGCCCGTCTCAGCCAGGCGCACTATGGTATTGGCAAATTGGCCGGTACTGTTCGGGAATAGGAAGATACCGGGCCAGCAGCCGGGGGTCTCGATGGGGCCTTTGATGATGGCGGGCACCTGGCCGACAGCGCCGGCGATGAGAGTACCATAAACCTGGATGCGGTCGGCTAAGAGCCAGCAACCGGCCTGCAAGGTCAGCGAAGCGCCCGCAGGAATTAGTAGCGTGTCGGAAGACCCCGCCGTCAAATCCAGCGGCACCGGCTGACCGTGCCAGGTCTTGGTGCCCACGATGTCATCCCAGGCGCTGCAACTGACTCCAATGCTCTGGATGCCGTTGTAGTGAAACCGCAGTCGGCTGCCCAGCATATCCACGCAATTGGCCTTCAGGTAGGCGGGGTACTCGCCGTTGCGCATAAATACGCAGTCTTCTACGCTGCCGGTGGGCTTGGGAGTTTCCACGTACAGGCCGCGGCGCTGATTGTAAGCAAAGGTGGAGGTCTCTACGTGGATAGCCGATTCGTTGTAGGCTAACAAGCCATCCTGGGCGGCATATAGAAACCAGCAGCGCTCGAATTTGGCCCAGGCCTTGTTGACGGTTACGCAACTGGTTCCGGCCCAGAAGGAGGTATAGGCAAACCAGCCCACGCTGCCGGGCGATAAGTATATCCCGCCCCAACTGCCGGGTGTGGTGGGAGTGGTGGACTTGAAAACTACGGGGCGGTACTGGGTGCCGAAGGCCCGCAGCTTGCCCTGGACAGTCAGCGTATAAGCGCCCTGGGCAATCACCTGCACTCCGGCCCGGACGGTGACGGTCACCCCCGGGTCAATGGTAACATTGTCAGTAAGACGGTAGGGAGAACCGTAGATAGTCCAGTCCTGGCTCTCCCCGATGGTCCCGGCGATATCAGTCGCTGCACCCGCAGCGCCGCTGCTGGCGAGCAGCATAACCGCAAGCAACACTTGTCGCCTGAGCATACTACCCTATTCCCCGTCGGCCAGGGCTGTCCCTTCTGAGGCTGCAATAATGTACCAGCGGCCTCTACGGGGGGAACCCGCTTTTTGGGAAAAAGCCGGTTCCCCGCACCCCTCCGGCAAAAACTTTTGAAAATGGAGGCCCAGTGCGGGGGAGCGCCGTAGGAGCGACATTCCTGTCGCGATTGCGGCCTGTCGAAGCTTCCGAGGGACGCTACGTAAGGGATTCGAGGCTTCCAGAAAGAATTGGTTCTCGGGCGAGCAGTTCGCGCAAGATAGAAAAGTCCGGCAGGTCTAATGCCTCTCTTATGGCCTCATCTATCACGGCTCTGGTGGGGTCGTTTTTCTCGCCCGCCCTTGCTGTTTGAACTCGTGCTCAGGGATGTTTTTTCCCAAACTCAATGATCTTTTCGCAAACTCTTATGAGGGAGGCCGACTTCTTCCCAGCATCCCAAGCGAACTCAAGGCTTTTGGCTATCTGAAGGACGTTCTTCTCCAGCCCACCCGGTGGATGACCATAGTGCTTATTAGCTTCGTTCCGGAACTCTCCCCACTGTTCCTGGCCAATCTCCTCCTCCACCACCTTCTCAATCTCAGAGTGCCACATCACACACGATTCATCCCAGACGGGTGCATCGGGGAACGGGTCAGGATTCGCCACACTGCAAAGCTTGAGAATCTCGAGGTTGTCCTTGCAGTGCTTTTCCCTTCTACAGGGCTCCTGTTCATCCCCATCCGCGTCAAAAACGGCAAACGCAGGAATCTCAAGACATTGTGCTATTGAGATCGGCTGTACCATTTGGCTCTTCCCATGAACGGGTATGATGTGGCAACCTAGGCCTCGGTAATCGTCCCAAAGGTTTAGTAGTTCCAGATAGGTCGTAATGTAGGCAACGTCTTCCAAGCCTTCCACAAAGACCACTTTCGCAGCGAAGAACATCTCGCTGCGGCCGGGCTGCAGGGCTTGGTGGATCTTGGCCAGTGCACCAGAAGGTTTGGGTGCGGCTTTCGCGCCCGTTTGCTCCAGCTTCTCTATCAGCTGGTCCCAAGTAGCCCTGCGGACCCTTGATCGTCCATCAACTTTCCGAACTAGTCTGACACTTTCGAATTTTTCCCCTGAGATGAAGTATGGGCTGTGCGTGCAGATCATCACCTGGGTGTTTTCTTCAGCCAGTCGTAGCAGCACATCATATAGATATCTGGCCTGCGGCGGATGTTGGTAAAGCTCTGGTTCTTCGCATGCAAGTATCAGTGTGGGCCCGCCTTTGGCGTCGCTACCGGAAAGCTCCTGCAACAGCGCAAGCAGGTAGCTGCGCTGGAATCCGTGTCCGAACCGCGTCAGGTCGCCTTCGAAGCCAGGTTCTCCCGGTATAGTCTTGGCGAACGGCGGCAATACTTGCACCGCTTTCTCGCGGTCTTGATCCCACTCCAGCTTGAGCGTGGCCTCAGGGTGCGCCCACTCCCGCAGACGCGCCCTTAGCCTCTCAGATATTTCCGTGAGTGTATCCTGGCTTTTCTCAAGGAGTTCTTCGTAGCGGTTCCCAGCGTCGGACCGGATCTTATCTATCTCCTCGTCAAAGCTAATCTTTGCGCGCACTGTGCGAGCAAGAAGCCTGCCAAGGCCGGTGTTCCTGTCCTCACGATCTTCGGTTGAAGCGTCCTTCACAGCCGGCACAAAGACCCCCTGAACATACCTTGCAAGCAGATTTGCTCCTTTGGACCAGCCGTAGAACTGATCCTCGCTTGGAATTGATATGCACTCCTTGGAATGACTTTCCTCGTAGCCCCGCAGCGCCTCGGTCATTTGGGGCTTTGTTCCCGGTGCCGGCAACCCCGGGAAGTCTTTCTTGATCTCTGCGTAGATAGCCTTAAGCTCCGGTACCAGCTTCCCATCGTCCACCGCCTCGAAGAAAGGACGAAACCTGTCAATCCCCATCCTCTGGCCGTACTGTTTCACTTCAGCCGTGCCCGTACCAGGGTTGAACTCCGCAACTGCCGAAACCATCAACTGGCCCTGTCGGTAATAGTGCTGAAAGTCTTTCTGCGCGTCTTCGCTTAGATCCGTAAATGTGACTGTAATCTGCACAGGTTCTCCAGTGTTCCGGCCATGGAAGTCCTCTTCGCTAAGGGTGGGATCCAGCCCCGGCGTTTGGTCGTCACGGAAGAACACATTGAGGGCATGAAGCACATTAGACTTGCCGGACCCGTTTGGTCCAACCAGGCACGTATAGTCGTCAAACTCAACTGTCTCATCGTGGAAAGACCGGAAGTTTTGAATCCGAACTGACTTAAGCCTCATCGCGACACCTCCTACATCGATTCCTCGCTAAGCAAAGCCTCCCCATGGACGACGAGGTCTGCCAGGTCATCCTTTGCCCTGACAAACACTCTCCGAAACGCCCTGCCAAGCCTTGCCCAGATCATAAAAGTCAATGATTACGTCTGGCATGGCCGTTTGGTCCTGCAGCACCGCGCGAATGATTTGTTCTGGCACAGCCGCCAGTCCGTGCTCTTCGAGCAACTGAGCTAGCCCAACATTGATTACCTCTTGTCGTAGTCTCATGCCGGAGCCCTAAGTACAATTCGTCTAGGCATCTTGGCCGATGATGCGGATTTCGCTCTCCAGGAGGATGCCGAATTCGTCGTGGACTTTCTGCTGAATCTGTTCAATCAGTTGGAGGACGTCGCGGGCCGTGGCGTGGCCGAGATTCACAATGAAATTGGCGTGCTTGGGGGAGACCATGGCATCCCCGACCCGCATCCCCTTGGTCTGAGCCTCCTCCAGCAGCCGCCCAGCATAGTCATCGGCGGGGTGTTTGAATATGCAACCAGCGCTGGCCTGCCCTACTGGCTGGCGGCGGCAGCGCTCCTCTACTGCCTCATACAGAGCGCGGTAGACATCGCGAGAGTCGGCGGGCGTTAGCTGTACCGCCACCTGGGCAATGGCCAGCTTGTTATCCTGAAAGCAACTGCGCCGATAGCCAAACTCGATCTCGTCGCGGTAGCGACGTTGGATTTCGCCGCCGTCAGTCACCACGTCTACCCACTGGGTCGCATCAGCCATCTGGCCGCCGTTGGCGCCGGCATTCATAAGTATAGCTCCACCGACACTACCGGGGATACCGGCGGCAAACTCCAGCCCGGAAAGCCCTTGCTGGGCACAGTGCTGACACAATGCGCCCAGACTTTCCCCCGCCCGGGCAATCAAGACATTGCCCTGACGGCGTATGCCGGTCAGGGCTTCGGACAATTTGATTACTGCTCCTCTAATGCCGCCGTCACGTACCAGGATGTTGGTACCGTTGCCAATATAGCAGACATTGACACCGGTGTCAGCCAAGACCTTTATAGCGGCGGCTAACGCTCCGATACTGCTGGGCATCACTAGCAGGTCGGCGGCTCCCCCGATACCAAAGGAGGTGTGAGCGGCCATCGGCTCGTTGGTAAGAACCGTGACATCGGGCAGTTGAGCAAGTTGCACCGGCAATTCGGTTATGGCGGTCATTGTTGCTGAGTAAGCGGTCTAGTCCTGTGATTGGTCCTTTTCCGGGCTAGGCTCGTCCCGGGCGGGCGGCTCAGAGGTAGTTTCGGTACTCTCCTCAGATAGCTTCTGCACCTGCTGGCGGGCAGTTGCCATCTGGTCGCGCAGAGTCTGGCCTCCCCCCTGATAGAGGTGTTTTGCCCGTTGGCCCATCCGTTGGTAGCCGACTTGAGTGCTGTCAGCCAGTTGGCGCAGCGAGGCCCGCAAGCCGCCCTTTCCGGGAGACTTGGGCAGACCTTTGGCGGGCACTATTACCACGTCGGGGCCATGGATAATGCCCTTCACGATAGGCAGGGAAATAACCCCTTCAGTAAGGTCCTGCCAAGCGCCCCCGGAGACCTCAAATCTGGTGACTTTATTGGTCTGAGGATCTATGTAAACACCAGTTAGTCTGCCCAGCAGCCGCCCGTCGCTGCTTATGACGTCCGGGAGCTTTTGGGAGAAGCGAGGGCGCTCCATCAATTCCGGTATTGCCGATAGGTGTTCAGCTACCTGGGTACTTTCCACCAGCACGGCATCGCTACCGATGGCTTGGAGGTCGCCAACCCGAATTCCCTTCTCGGCCGGTCCGCGGCCCACAATGACCCCTACTATTATGCCCGCCGCTAGATCTACCACTACCTCGGTGATGATACCCAGTGATTCTCCTTCGCCTGTGGAGACCACTGTCAGGCCGATGATACTACCTATTTCCCGCATTGTACCGCCTCCTTACATCTGTTACTCACCCCTCCCGGCCCCACTGGTCAGGATCGGGGTTATCCGGGCTGTCTAGGTGAGCGACTAACCGCCGTAGGTAATCAGCAAACTGTGTGCCCAGTTCGGGATGGTCAAGCACGGCGCGCACGAATCCTCGGCTGTACGAGGTAAAGTTCCCCACATCCAGGCGCAATTCCTCCTCGGCCAGCAGAATTGCATATACCGGCCCCCGTCAGCTATCAGGGCGCGAATGGCATCGGTTAGTTGGATTTCGCCGCCGTGGCCGGCCGCAGTCTGTTGCAGATGTGAGAATATTGCCGGCGAGAAGACATAACGGGCGCAGACCGCCAGGTTGCTAGGTGCCCGCTGAGGGCCGGGCTTTTCGACAATGTCAGTCAGGCGTAATGGCTCTGCTTGGGGATCGGCTAGCTGGACGATCCCGTACCTATCAGTCTGAGCGGCATCTACCTTTTGGAGAGCGATGGTCGCCGCCGCGCCCTGCTGGCTATGAGTCTGGATCAGCCGCTGGGTTAGGGGCTGGGGGCCGCCAATGATAGTACAATCGCCTAGAGCTACTACAAACTGGTCATCGCCGACAAAGTCGCGGGCTTGCCCTATCGCGTCGCCTAGCCCCCGGGGCCGGGACTGCCGAGTGTAGTAGAACTTTACCCCCATCCGTTCGCAGTGCAGCGCCCAGTCTTCGGCTGGGGGCTCCAGCTCCACGCCCTGGCTGGGATCGAAGTGATCTTCAATAGCCCGCTTTTTGTGGCCGGTGATTATCAGTATCTCGCGGACGCCGGAGGCTACTAGCTCCTCAGCTACCATCTGGATGACCGGCTTAAGGCCCAGCGGCAGCATCTCTTTGGCCTGGACCTTGGTAGCTGGATACAGCCGGGTGCCCAATCCGGCAGCAGGGATAACTGCCTTGGTGATGATGGTAGTGGACTGCACTTAGCTTCGGCCTCCTGACGAATGGGTAAGGGTTGGGACTATCGGATTCACCAGTGTAGATTGGAGCCGGCGATCAGAGTCGAACTGATAACCTGCGGATTACGATTCCGCTGCTCTGCCAGGTTGAGCTACGCCGGCTCCCCGCCTCATGCTAAAGTATGCAGGTCTCAGCGGCTTTCTAAAATGTTGACCTCAGGTAATTTCAACCGCCTCGCCGCGGTCGGCAGAGGCGTAAATTGCGTCGGTAATCTGCTGGATGATCAGGGACTGCTCCAGACCAGTTTTCGGGGGACGCTGCTCGCGGATCGCCACGGCAAAATCCTCCAGCACACCGGTATGGACGGCAGGCCACCCCTCGTCGCCCTCCCAGAGCGCCCTGGATACTACCCCGTCCTCAGTAGAACTGGCGTCATGAGTAATCTGTTTGTCCTGGCCCGGGCATATACGCAAAGTAAGTGAGCCTTTAGCACCGATGATCTGTGAAGTATCGTCGGTCTGTACAGCCACAGATTCACCGAGCTGGAAGGGGATTACGACGCCGCCGGCACAGCGAATCAGCGCCGCAAACTGCGTCTCGCCGTCGGACCCCGGGGCTACATGCGACTCAAACGGAGGCGGCACCAGCCAAGTTTGCGCCAACACCACCTGTGGCTGCAGTGACCAGCCGGTTACCCCCAGCAGATAGTCCAGACAGTAGCAGCCGGCGTTGGCCAAGATCCCGCCGCCATTCAGTTCCTTGCTCAAGCGCCAAGCGGCCGGCGGCGTCTCTGGGCGGGGACCGGCCGCTTGCAGCCAGTAGCAGTGCAGTACCCGCAGGTCACCCAAAGCCCCGCTGGCTATAAACTCAGTTACCGCCTCGGCAGATTCAGTAAAACGCAAGCGTGACGAGCAACAAGCTGCCACCAGTTCGCCCTGGGCGGCCATCATTTGCCGCACCTGGTCAGCATTGCTGGCGACTGGCTTGGCGGTAAGTACATGCGTGCCGTGGGCAAACGCTTGTAGCGACAGGTCGATTCGGTGAAGAGCTGGGAAGGCC
>JAUWJN010000090.1 GCA_030607655.1 bacterium | reverse complement strand
GCACGTCTAGACCTCTACAACTGCGGCGCGGTCGCCCCCAGGAGCTGGTTGCCTAGATTTTGCACTGAATCCAGACGCTCTGGCCGGCTGGCGGTTGCCCGCCTCGCCCGGGCCGGCAAATCCCCGGGGTTGGCAAATAACCAGTCAGCACAGGGAGGAATTCATATAGCCGGCAAAGAATTTTACACCTGGCAAATGCGGCAAAGATCGGAGGAGGTGCATTGTGGCGACTGGGTTGACCGATAAGAACACCAAGGACACTACTCCCGAAGTAGAGTTCTCGGTCGTAGTCCCGGTGTACAATTCCGAGCAGACTCTGGAGCCACTGGTCCGACGTATCGGTGAGGTATTTAGCGGTCTGGGCCGCTCCTACGAGATCGTGCTGGTAGACGACGGCAGCCGGGACAACTCCTGGCGCGTAATCGAGGCCCTGCACGACCAGGGCGAGCCAATCCGCGCCTTCCGCCTAATGAGGAATCACGGTCAGCACTGTGCGCTGAAGTGCGGCCTTGACTACTGCCGCGGGTGCTACGCCATCACCATAGATGACGACCTGCAGCACCCCCCGGAAGAGATCCCTAAACTCATCGGGGCGCTGGAGTCCGACCCGGAAGTAGACGTGGTGATGGGCAAGTACGAGAGGAAGAAGCACTCCGCCTTCCGCAACGCCGGCACCTGGCTGCAGGGCCGCCTCCAGCGCATCATCTTCAACAAGGACCCGGGCCTGGCGCTGACCAGTTTTCGCATCATCAACCGTGCTGTGCTTGGCGAGATTTGCAAGGCGCGCCATGCCCGGCCCCGGATCGGCCTTATTATCCTTTCCATAACCACCCGCATCAAGAACGTGCCCGTGCAGCATCAGCCGCGCAGCCAAGGTCAGTCGGGTTATACTCTGCGGCGGCTGGTCAGTGACACGCTGGACAGTATCCTTAACTACAGTTCGCTGCCCTTGCGCATGATGAGCTGGCTTGGGCTGGGCAGCGCCGCAGTCAGCCTACTCGTGGGGATTTATTTCTTAGTCAAGAAATTGGTCGGTCAGATAACAGTGTCAGGATTCACCAGCACGATTCTGGTGGTCCTGTTTACCGGCGGGGTGATACTGTTCTCCTTCGGCCTGGTGGGAGAATACCTGGAAAGAATTGTCTCCCAGCAAATGATATCGGCCCAGTATCATATCCGCACAGAGCTGCCTCGGCCCGCCCCAGAGCATGGCCAGCAGTTGACGGATGACAATGAGTGATCTCGCTGAAATAGTACTAGTCTTGCATTGAGGGGTTATCAGCGACCAGTTAAGTTGGAGGGAGAGTTACGTATGGCACCAGACCCAATGCCTGTAAGTCTTTCGCCACTCGATGAAGAGAGGTTTGGTATCAGGACTGCCAAGGCGCTTGGTGTCACCACGGCAAATCTGCCAGAGGTACTGCGGTTCTGTGCAGAGAATGATGTAGCCTTGCTGATTGCCCGCTGTGCTGCTGACGACCTGCCCGCCGCTCACGCTATGGAAAGAGCAGGCTTCCTGCTGATGGACACACTGGTCTACTGGTCTCGCGACTTGGTGCATAAGCCACTCCCCGAACAGCGCACAGTACCAATTCGTCCGGCGCGGCCAGAAGAAAGTACCAGGATCAGGGAGATAGCTGCCGAGGCATTTCGCGGCTACTTGGGACACTATCACGCTGATGAGCGATTAGACAACGAAAAGTGTGACGAGGTCTATGCCGATTGGGCTTATCGGTGCTGCATTTCTCGTGAATTCGCCGACGAGGTCTTAGTCGCCGAAATCGCTGGCCGGATTGCTGGTTTCGCGACTGTCCAGTTAGATAGCGCCGAGAAGAGTGAAATAGGGCTCACTGCAACTGCTACGGAGGCGCGGCGGCAAGGTGTCCACAGTTCACTGATGTTGGGCTGTCTAGAATGGTCCCAAGGGCAGGGCGCGCACACAACGATCATCTCTACACAAATACACAATATTGCCGCTCAGAGAAGTTGGGCCAAGGCAGGCCTCCAGCCTAGCTTCGCACTCTACACCTTCCACAAATGGTTTGACTGATTGGCCTTATGTCATCGTAGCCTGACAGCTGCTGGGCGGCCTGGTAGCCCTGCGGCGGGTGCTGCGACCGGCGGTGTAGCTGTCGGAACCTATCAAATAATGCCACAATATCTAACAAGCGAACCCACAAATGCCAATCGATCCAATATAAGTTAGTCGGAAATAAATGCTGATAAGATGACTATCACGGCAAATAGGACGCTGGTATTGCTCATTCTAGTGGGGGTTGTATTTTCGTGGGCGGGTATTTTGACCACCCACCGCAGCTTTATATTTGATGATTCCTTCATAACTTATAGATACGCAAAGAATCTTGCTAACGGATATGGTATAACCTGGAACCCCGGCGAAGATCCAGTTGAGGGATACACCAACTTTCTGCTTGTGGTTGGGCTGGCTCCTTTTATAAGAGCAGGATTAGACCCGCTCGTGGTCACCAGGATATTGAGCGTAATGGGTGCTATCGGAATTGCATGGCTCTGCGCCCTTTTTGCCGCACGGTATTATGACGCCAAACGCACAGTCATGCTTCTAGTCTTCCTCGCCGCCTTACCCGCAGGTAAAGCCTTCTATCTGTCAACCGTGGGCCTGGAAACACTTATTTTTACCTTTTTTCTGTTTCTGTCGTTTTACCACGCAACTCGCTTCATCGATAATGCTCAGATAACTTCAGTGGCTTTCTTTGGATTGGCCCAGTTGTGTGCTTTTCTCCTCCGGCCAGAGGGGTTGATCCTGGCTTTCCTGTTCTGTGCTTATTTGCTGATACACAGACAGCGTATCAAAGGGCATGTAACTAAAGTCGCCGGGGCACTACTAGTGTTTCTCTTTCTTCCGCTAATTGTCTATCTCACTTGGAAGATATTCCATTTTGGCGCGATTCTGCCGAATCCTTTCTATGTGAAAGTTGCCAATGCTGAAGGATTATTTAGCAAGATGGGCATAAACAGCGTTATCGGCTACTTATTCGAATCAAGACATCTGGTCGTGGTGGGCTTACTCTCCCTACTGCTTTTTCCTTGCAAACACTCGTCTGTGGTACTGTGTTCGCTGTTTTGTCTGTGCCATTTACTATTCTTTGCGCAAACCGACACCCTTATGGATATCCACTCTCGTTTCATCTATCCGGTGACCCCTTTCTTCTTCTTCTTGGCGCTGCCCGTAATAGCTCGCCTGATGGAGCAAGTCTTCAACTCTTCAGCCACTTGGCCAATTAAGATCCCGGTGGCTTTCTTGGTATTTATGTTGGTCTTCGTAGCTGATCCGAAAAACACTTTGTGGGAAATTAGAGACGTGTTTAGGGGAATAGATAAGTTCGCGGAGAGTCAAAGTCTCATGCAAAAGGAGTATCGAGTGGCTCGACGGTTGGCTTTGTACGACAATATTCGTGACGTTAGGATAAAAATCGGTGACGCCGGGGTTATTCCCTATTTTACCGAGGCGTATGTTATAGATAGCGTTGGGCTTAATGACAATTTCATTGCTAGAGAAAAGGATATTGGCCGACTGACGGACTACCTATTCTCTAAGCGGCTCGATCTGCTTTTTATGCCGGCCACCAAACAACATTCATGGATAACCTACGGCCATGGTCCAATGGGGGATGTCACTCGATGGTCCTCTGATCCGAGGCTCGACGAGTACAAGTACGTGGGCACGATTACATTTGAGCGTGGTTACGACTACCACCTATTGCTTAGAAAAGATTATGCCGAATTTGATCGACTCTCGTCATTCCTTGAGCAGTATATAGTGGACGTCGTCTACGATCCTTTTCCGATGCCGTTCGGCACGAGGGCTCGTGGTGCTGCGGGGGGGCTGTAATGCCTGTGCGTGCACGCATCTAACCCCGATAAAACTCGCGGATAGCCTCAGTGACTCTGAGTACCTCTGACTCGGTGAGTTCGTAATACAGCGGCAGGCGCAGGATGCGCGCGGACATTTCCTCGGTCACCGGCAAATCTCCGGCTCGATATCCCATTCTCTGGCCCATCGGCGAACTGTGCAGGGGAACATAGTGGAATACAGCCACTATGTCACGCTCAGCCAGATGCTTGATTAGAGCCTGGCGCTCATCGGAGTCGGCGGTGAGGATGTAGTACAGGTGCGCGTTGGGCGAGCAGTGCTGGGGCCAGCGCGGTCGCCCCAGGCAGCCTTCCTCCTCCAGGTCAGCCAGCGCCTCGTGGTACGTACGCCACAGTGCCATGCGCTTGGTGTTTATCATTTCTTCGTTCTCAAGCTGCGCCAGTAGGAAGGCGGCCACTATCTCGGAGGGAAGAAAAGAGGACCCGACCGCCACCCAGGTGTACTTGTCTACCTCCCCCCGCAGAAATTCCGCGCGGTTGGTCCCCTTCTGGCGAAGGATCTCCGCTTTTTCCTCAAGTTCGGAGGAGTTTACGGCCAGCGCTCCGCCCTCACCCGAAATCAGATTCTTAGTCTCGTGGAATGAAAAGCACCCCAGCTCGCCGAAGGTGCCCAGGTAGCGACCCCGGTACTTAGCCCCCAGCGCCTGGGCCGCATCCTCCACTACATAAAGCCCATGCTTCCCCGCCAGGGTCATAATCGTGTCCATCTCGCAGCCCACGCCGGCGTAGTGCACCGGCACGATGACTTTTGTGTGCTCGTTGATGGCATCCTCGATCAGGTTCTCATCGAGGTTCAGGGTGTCGGGACGTATATCCACAAACCGGGGCTGGGCGCCGCGAAGTACGAAGGCATTGGCCGTTGAGACAAAAGTGTAACTGGGCATAATTACCTCATCGCCCGGGCCTACCTCGCAAAGCAAAGCAGTCATCTCCAGGGCTGCCGTGCATGAGTGGGTCAGCAGCGCTTTGGGGATGCCGTAGCGCTCCTCCAGCAGGCGATGGCACGCGGCAGTGAACCGGCCGTCCCCGGCCAGCCAGCCGTTAATAACTGCCTGGGCTATGTTGTACAGTTCCTTCCCGACGATGAAGGGCTTATTAAACGGAATCCTGGCCACAGCTGTCCACCTCCGATGGCTTTGTGCGCTCAGCGATTGCTGCATCTGTTAGCCCCGTTCCTGTGCTCTGCTGTTCGGGAGCTGACTAATGAAACAAAGCCGCGAGCAAATAGGGTATGAACACGACCCAACCCGCGAAGTACGTTCGGGTTTCCCAGAGCACTACCTTCGCGGCGAGACCGCAAAGCAATATACCAACTGGATACCACAACAGCCGCCGCCAGGTGCGGTCCATGGCCCGATAACCCCAGACTACTCCGATCACGGCGGGTAAGAGATAAATGACACACTGGGCGAACATCCGCGGATCTAGCAGTCGCTCCATAAACTC
The DNA here is from genome assembly GCA_030607655.1 of bacterium. Classification (GTDB taxonomy): domain Bacteria; phylum Armatimonadota; class Zipacnadia; order Zipacnadales; family Zipacnadaceae; genus JALGTV01. The sequence continues at coordinate 2,931 of JAUWJN010000090.1, read as the reverse complement.
TGCGTGACTAATCCTGGCATAGCCGGGACCAGCTACGTCCGCGGCATAGCGATCAATGCCAATGAGAGGTATGTGGACGCAACCCAGGACTAGCGCCACGGCTGCCGCACTGCCCAGGATCGCCGGCCAGCGTAACGAGCGGCTTATGCGCCGATCGAACCAGGCAGGTGCCAGAAAAATGACAGCAATGGGGGCGGCTACCCACTTGGTCAGACACAACAGGGTCAGGGCGGCAACGTATACCGGCACAGACCTGCGCAATATCCCTTCTATCGCTACCACCACACACCAGATACAGAGAATATCATACGGATGGAAATAGCGGCTAGGAATCACGACGACGTAGGCGGTCAGCAGAATAAGACCACCGGCAAATGAAGCACCCGGCGAGAAGCGGCGGCGGAGGAGCATATGAAAACTGATTAGCAGCAGCCACATGGTCAGGGCTGCCAGTAGCATATGAGAACGGCGTTCCGACAAGCCCGTTACCTGCCGAATCCCCTCGGCAATCATCGGCACGAGCCAGCGGTATTGCATAATCGACGGTTCGCTGAAGGTGACGATCCGGTGGTGCAGCGTGCCTTCCAGCCCGTATCCCGGGTAAAGGTTGGGAGTCATATCGCGGGCGAACCATAGACAGAACAGGCCGTAGAATATGACCATGTACCAACCCGGCCAACGCGGGCTAGCGAACAAGCGGCTGAATATGCTGCCCAGCATGTTCTCCTCCTGTGCTACTGCAACTGCACTTGACTATTATTCATGGTACCGCCGTCGTCGTCTCTAATCACCTCATAGACTCTCAACGCACCAGCTATGGAGTACGGCCGCAGCCAACTGTCATACTCGTTGCCGGGGAAATCCTGGCCTGGTGCGAGCAGAATGTGACTCACCCCGTACTGGCCAGCGATAGCCTGTGCCTCAACCGCCGACGGGCAGCGTAACAGCCGCGCGATTGACTCGGCAACAGGCACGACTCTGTCATCGTAAAGCCCCATGTATCCATGGTAGACAAAATCGGTGATGATTGGTCTCTCGGCAAGTGCAGAATACACAAACCAATCGGGACTGGTTCCCGCTAGAATTGCGGCGCGAGGTAGTTGGCTCGAGATGGCCCGCAGGGAGGTGACGATTCCCGACTCAACTCGATATAGGTATGTGCCGCGCCGATATGTGTGCCCGGCTCCTTTAGCGACGTATTCGATCGGATACCACAGGAACTGAGTATTTGAGATAACGCCGAAAGCGAGGATGCAAACGGCCACCCCTTTCCCTATGGGCAGCAAGCGACGCAAGAGACGATGCGATTGACGCGGGAATCGGCCGGTCACAGACAGTAACAGGTACCACGCCGCGACAGCCCCGAGCATACCTAGTAGGATACCCAAACGGCCGCGCATCCCCACGCGCAGGGCCAGCGTATAGCCTAGCATCCCCCCGAGGATTGCGACCAGCACCCAACCTCCCCGTCGCAGGCCGGTCCGAACCTGCTGTCTTGTGGGATCAATGAAGAGCTGGGCGGCGCCAATGATGGCCAAGAGCGTCACCCCGACGGCTAGGGTCTCCCTCAGATACTTGCCGGCTGCACCGCCAACGATGTCACCTCCAAGCACCATGGCGCCGGCGATGCCCATCATTCCGAGAATCAGCCCTATGCGAGGGGTATATCCCACAGTGGCAAGCGCCACGGCCATCAGCAGCAATTTGACATGTAACTTAGGGCCAAGGTCCAGAAGAAGAAGCCCGGTGCCTCGCCAATTGAGCGACCACTCCTGGAGTCTGTTGCCAGCCTCCGTTCCTCCAACTACATGCCACCCCACAACAGCTCCCCAAGCGGCCGCCACTAAGGCCGCGAGGATTACCGGACCGGCTGCGCTGCGCCGCAAGAGAAGCGTGGCCGCCACAATGCCCAGTGCCCCCAGCCCGACAATGAAGAGCATACCATTGAAGCCGACCGTGCTACCTAACAGGATGCCGAACAGGACACCCTGAGACAGCCGGAAACCGCTGCTTGGCCCCGGCATTAAACACACCAACATCGGCACTAACAGGCAGAAGCCCAGGCCGCCAACCCCCAGCAGCATGTCTCCACAGAAGCCCCAGCCATACGGCGGTATCGCCAGTCCGACGTCTGAACCGCCGAGCAAGAAGCGACCCAGCTCTTTGTAGTTCCAGAAGAACAGAGTGAGGCTCGGCAGACCACAGGCAACGACCGGCCCGACCCAAGAGATAGGCTTGCGCGGTCTACTGCGCTTGCCAACAACCAATGAGGGTAATGCTGCGAAAGACAGCAAGGTCGCCAGAATAGCAATCGGCCTGACAACCCGATACAGTGCATCGGTTGCGGTCAATCCAGTCCAGTGAACGAGACGGGCAGCAGCGAGGCACAGGAAATAGTGGTAGTGTAGCTGGAGCGATGGTAAGACAGGGGTTCCTGGCGGGACCCTTGATAGGGCTCCTACTATCGCGGCGTGCGTCGCCATGTCAGGGTAGTGGACTATCAGACCGCCGTCAGCCCCCACGGACATCTCACGCGCTGCAGGGATGCAGAACAGCAGAACTATTGCCGCGAGTACGATGACCGTAACTGTCGGAACTCGGCGTTGTGCTGGTGGCGCGCGAAACCAGTCAGTCACAGCGAGTACTAATCCCCAGGTGCCGAGCAGGGCCATTACAAGCTCCACGGCGACCAACACGGCAGACCCCAACAATGCACAGACAAACTGGATCGGAACTATGAGCGCCAGACCGACCCCCGCGCAGAGCGAGAGACGGTGAGGGTACGGCAGGTACCGAAACGCCCACCGCAGGACTAGGTAGCCAGTCCCTAAGTAGGACGCCAGCAGTAAGCCAACCCCAGCAAGAATACGCCCGGCCGAATCGCCAAAGACCAGCCCCGGGGCGACGGTAGCGACGAGCAGTATCGCCGCG
>JAUWJN010000228.1 GCA_030607655.1 bacterium | reverse complement strand
ATGCGGCTAACAGCAAACTCCTCGCGAGCCGCCAGTTCCGGATAAGGTTCGCCCATCGCCTGGCGAACGGCGGGCAAAGCCTTGTGCAGGAAGGCCCCGTCAGCACCAGCGCGGCATCCGAAGCGGTAAGCACGACGGATGAAGCGGCGCAGCACGTAACCCGGGCCTTCATTAGACGGGACGACGCCGTCAGCTATCAGGAAGGCCGCGGCCCGCAGGTGATCAGCGATGATCCGCAGGGCAATATCTGTATCATCATCCTGGCCATACTGGTAAGGTTGGCGGCGGGACTGGTTGATTTCGTCAAGGCTGCGAGTCAAGATATGCCACAGTTCGTCAGTCTCGGCGGTATAGCGCTTATCCTGCATAACCAGGGCCAGTCGCTCCAGGCCCATGCCCGTGTCAATCCCCGGGGCGGGCAGCGGAGTGAGGGTGCCATCTTCGGCCTCAGTATACATCTGGAAAACCAGGTTCCACAGTTCCATGTAGCGCTCACATTTTTGGCAACCCACCTGGCAGCCTTCGGGACAACCTATCTCTGGCCCCAAATCAATGAATATCTCCGCACACGGCCCACAGGGCCCCTCCCAGCGCACCTTGGGCCACCAGTTTTCCTCGCGACCAAACCGGCGTAGACGCTCCCGCGGGATGCCGATGTGCTTGTGCCAAATCTCCTCGGCCTCGTCGTCTTCGGTGTACACGGTGAACCACAGTCTCTCCCGAGGCAACTGTAGTACGTCGTTGACGAACTCCCAGGCATACTCTATAGCGCCCTGCTTGAAATAGTCACCGAAGGAGAAGTTGCCCAGCATCTCAAAGAAGGTATGATAGCGATTAACATAGCCAACATGTTCGATATCGCCGGTGCGGACGCATTTTTGGATGCTGACCGCGGTGGGAGCGGGCGGCGCTTCTTCACCGCGGAAAGCAGCCATGTAGGGCTGCATCCCGGCACTGGTAAAAAAGCTGGTGGGATCATCAGCCAGCACCAGGGGAGCACTGGGCCGCACCCGATGAGCCCGCTGCTCGAAAAAATCAATGAATAGTTTTCGCAGTTCGTGTACGGTCATTATGTGTCTCGTCCGGGTGGCAATCGGACTAAGCCAGCCTACCTATCAGCCTCAGTGAATATTTCGCGCAATCGGGCAATGGCTTTACGCTCGAGGCGCGAGACGTGCATTTGGGATATACCTAGCCGACGGCCTACCTCCTGCTGGGAAAACTCCTCAAAGTATCTCAATACTATGACAATATGTTCCCGCGGGGGCAATTGTTTCAGAGCTTGAGTTATCTGATCTTTATCGGCGATCAGTTCCAGTTGGGGATCTTCGGCTCCCGTCCGATCGCCCAGAGTCTCTTCGTCATCATCGCCCGGCCCACTGCTGCCTTCGAGACTTAGCAACTCGTAGTGGCGGCCCACCTCCACTGCCTCAATTAACTCTTCCTCCGAGACGCCTAACTCGTTAGCCAATTCTACATAGCTAGGAGCTCGGCCTCGCTGTTGAGCCAGCCGGTCACGCACTTGCCGGGCCCGCATACTCAGTTCCTGAATCCGCCGCGGCACGTGGATGCCCCAGGTGCGGTCGCGGAAATAGCGCTGAATCTCACCCCGTATGGTGGGAACCGCGAAAGTGGCGAACTTAGTACCGCGATCGGGGTCGAACCGATCCACCGCGTTAATCAGTCCCACATGGCCAACACTGAAGACATCCTCATATGCCTCGGAGCCGTCCGCGTAATCCCGGGCAACATGGCGCACCAACCCCTCGTGACGCCGTATGAGGTAGTCACGCAGTTGTGGGTCCTTAGTTTTGCGCAGCTCCTTGAATAGCTCGCCTGTGGATAGCTCATCCCAGCGAGATGTCATTGCCGTCACCTCGCTGAGCGCTTGGTCATAATTACCTTAGTGCCGCTGCCGGGAGCACTCTGCACGTCGACACTATCAGCAAGTTGACGTATCAGGTACAGCCCCAGCCCGCCTTCGACTGAGGGCTGTTCGCGGCTCTCGGCTATCACTCGGTCCGGCTCGAACCCCTGACCGACGTCTTCCACTTCAATGCGCAATTCTCCCTCGCGGGGGACAAAGCGGATGGTAATGGGCACCGGCTTTGAGGCGGATTCGTCGGGGGGAAAGGCGTGGTCAATAGTATTGGTACAGGCCTCGGAGACGGCGACCTTCATATCGTCAATCTGGTCCACCGTCAGGCCGACTCGTGCTCCGATGCCGGCTACCACCAGGCGAACTACCGAAATATACTGGGGATCACATGGTATTCTCAGTTCTACTTCCGGTGCCTCAGCCATCTTCCTGGCCCCCCTCTTGCCCACTAGCGGTAGCGCCGCGCCTCTGCTCCAACAACTCCCGGGCCTGGGACTCTTCCTCGCACACATTGAGTAGTTCCCGGGTACCGGTGATGTCGAAAATCTTCAGCAGGTTAGGACGCTGACAGATAACGGCGAGCTCGCCGTCGTGTTCATTGGCGCGCTTGGCCCCGCCAATGAGTATCCCCAGTCCCACACTGTCAATGTACTCGACCTCGCCCAGGTCAACTAATATCCAGACTAGGTCCTGTTCCAGGGCCTGGAGCAGAGCGTCGCGCAACTCAGGAGCGGCATAGGCATCCAGTTCCCCACCAAGGGAAACTACGGCCAGCCACTCCTGTTCTGCTTCAGTTTGTAATTTCATCTTTATCACCTTTCGCCTGTGCGCTGGATCTATACTCGCCGCGCAGTTTTCGTAGATACTCCGCTATCTTCTGCTCGCGCGGATTATCTTTAGGTCGGTAGTATTGTTGGCTGGCCACTTGGGGTGGCAAATACACCTGCGGCACCCAACCGTGAGGGTAGTCATGAGGATACAAGTATTCCTCGTCACCTCCCTCGGGGCGGGGCCCTCCCGCTAGGTGGGAAGGCACCTGGGCCCCACCTTCCTTGCGTACATCTTCCCGCGCCGCCGCTATGGCCTGGTAGGCCGAGTTGCTTTTGGGTGCTACCGCCAGGTGAATGGTAGCCATCGCCAGCGGTATCTGCGCCTCGGGCATCCCCACATATTCTACCGCATCAGCGGCAGCTAAGGCAACCCTCAGGGCGGTAGGATCGGCCAGGCCGATGTCCTCGGCGGCTTGAATGATCAATCGGCGAGCGATAAATCGCGGGTTTTCCCCGGCTTCCAGCATCTTGGCGAGCCAATAAATAGCCGCATCGGGGTCCGAACCACGCATACTTTTTATATAAGCCGAGATGGTATCATAGTGCTCATCGCCGGCCCGGTCATATTTCAGCACCGGCTGCTGCAGGGCCTCCTCTATCTGAGCCACACTAATGTGCCGGCAGCCGGCTTCATCAGGCGAGGTGGTGAGCACCGCTATCTCCAGCCCGGTGAGCGCTACACGGGCATCACCACCAGCATTTTCCGCCAGGTGCTGCAATCCGCCCTCCTCAATTTCGAGGTTGAGGGCATCTAACCCCCGCTCCTCGTCCTCAAGCGCCCGGCGCAGCAGCACCATTATCTGCTCAGCCGCCAGTGGATGGAGAGTGAACAGGCAGCAGCGTGACAGCAGCGGGGAGATCACTGTAAAGTAGGGGTTTTCGGTGGTAGTGCCGATAAGGGTAAAAGTTCCGTTTTCCACATGAGGCAGTAGGGCATCCTGCTGGGCCTTATTCAGCCGGTGGACTTCATCCAAAAACATTATTGTGCCCTGGCTGTGGAACTTGTGTCGGTCGGTGGCCTCGCGGGCAATACGCCGAAAATCATCTACCCCGCTGCTGACCGCCGATAGGGGTTCGAAATGGTATTGAGTACGCCGGGCGATGATGTAGGCCAGGGTAGTCTTGCCCGTTCCCGCGGGGCCCTGCACAATCATGGAGGGGAGCGTGTCGGCCTCAATGGCCTTACGCAATATTGACCCTGCCCCCAGCAGATGCTCCTGACCGACCATCTCGTCCAAATCCCGGGGTCTCATCCGCGCTGCCAGAGGCACTTGAGTCAAATCCTCAATCTGCTCAAAAAGGTCCATTAACGTACACCCCTCCTGCCCCGGCAATTTCGATATCGGCTAGAGGAGAGCTTCCCCCCTCCGGATTATGGAAAGCCCAACAGGATAATCACGACAGCACCATGCTCCTACACAGTCTCCACCCTTTGCACATTGCCGCTGCGCAGGGAGACATTCGCGGCTAGGGCAGGTGCCAAGGAATTGATGGCATCAGCATAGGGAGAGCGTAGTAGCGACTGGTCCTTATTCTCCACTGCCTTCACGAACGCCAGGAATACGCTGGCGGAAGGGGCGTCATCATACACCTCGTCTATCGGCGTCCCCTGGATTGTCCCCGCCACCTTTT
>JAUWJN010000100.1 GCA_030607655.1 bacterium | reverse complement strand
AATACGTGGGGCTGCCTGTGCTGAGAGCCGCCTGGGGGCAACCGCGCCGGCCACTGCTGGATTCCCCGGGCGTGAAGCAGGGCTACATAATCACGCAATGGAGCCAGATAACTATTCCTGCCGCCCCGCGACTTTTCGACCCCGTGGCTCCGGCGCTATATGATCCGCCTGTCCATCAGCAGCTAATTGATTATCAGCAATTCATATCGGCTCAGGTAGCCAACACCATAGCGGATCTGGCCGGAGTGGTCAAAGAAACTACTGAGGGGCGCAAGTTATGTGGGGTCGCTTACGGTCACCTGCTGGATGATTGGTCGGGCCAGGGCAGTGTGCAACTGGCCGGTCATCTGGCCCTTTCCCAGATACTCGCTACCCCCCAGATTGATTTCCTGGTCGGACCACCCCCGCCGCAATTGTTTCCCACTACCGCGCTTAGTTCGGTCATAGCGCATAATAAACTCTATTTAGCCCAAGGTGATGAGCATACTCCCCAACGGTTGGCACAGGCGGCGGCTAGTGGTGTCGGCTTTATCCATCTGGCCACAGAGGAGGCCCCGGTGCCCTCCTCCTCAGCCCTTAAGCAGGCTCGCGCAGCGTTCGAGGCGCTAGCGGAGCAGTCACTTAAGGATGGTCAGCCATTTGTCCCACGTGTGGCGCTGGTCGTTGACGAGAATAGCGCTACTTATCTGAAACCCGCCTGCGAATTAACCCGAGTAGTACTCACTGAACAAGCTCGACAAGTGCAGCGGATAGGGCTGCCGGTTGACGTGTGGTTATTGGACGATTTGCTGGCCGGATTGTTGCCCGATTACCAGATGTACGTATTTGCCGATGCTTTCGCCCTGACCAGCTCTCAGCGCGAAGCTCTGCACCAGCGGCTAGCTGCTGCGGGCGGCGTAGTGGTGTGGATATACGCGGCCGGAGCCATTGAACAGGCCGTCAGTGGGGCCTCAATGCGCGATCTGATGGGTATTCGCCCCACGGTGCTGACCAAAGCCGGGCCGCTGCGCGTAGTTATTGCCCCTGGTGAGCCTCCAGTCAGCTCCAATGAGACTTCCCCGTTGGAATATGGCCTGACCGGCGTACTCTCCCCGCGGTTTATGATAGTGGACAAAGAGGCCCAATCGCTGGGCAAACTCAAGGGCAGTTCCTGGCCGGGGCTGGTGATGACGACTCAAGGGGCCGCCCCCTGGATATACTCGGTAGCGCCGGGTTTGCCCGCGTCAGTGTTAGCATCGCTTGTCAGTAGTGCCGAAATAGATCTGTTAGCGAGTCCTGGCACCCAGGTATGCGGCCAGAGTGGGCTAGTCTGTCTGGCGGGCACTGAGGGGAATCAAAAGCTGGCCCTGGAGCTTCCTACTGGTTTCAGTGCGATTGATCTGGTCACTGGTGCCAGCCTAGGTCAGGAGGGCAGCCGCATTGACTTAGAATTGCCCGCCGGGCAGACCATCATTATTAGACTGGTGAAGTAAAATACCTGGGAGGGAAATGAATGACTTACCACATCGCTCCCGAAGCAACGACCGGCGCGTTCGGCGAGTTGTCAATTGACACTAAGTGTTGCCGTCCGCTGGATACGGTGACAGTGCGGGTCGGTGGTCGGGCACAGGGAGACAGTCGCGGCATAATCCGCGTTTTGGACGCGAACCAGAGCCTCTATTATGAAACCGAGATTGAGTTGACCAACAATCGGGGGGAGACCCGGTTCACGGCTGCCGGAGATCTAGGCGTGCAATGGGTCTATCTCACCTGGCCTGATGAACCCCGATACAGCCGCTATCTGAATTTTCGGGTTGACTGCGAGACCGCCATTGAGACGGGAGATGACGATTTCGACGCCCTGTACCCCTTTACCCGTGACATGATGCAACTGGGGCGCCGCGAATACATGATACCCAATAGTAAGTTGGTTGGCTACACCTCTGCCGACTCCGGAGTTCAGTGCATCTGGTTAAGAGACTGCATTTATGGACTGCCGGCATACAAGTACTGGGAACAGGATATGAGCTGCGGACTGGACCGCTTCGCCGAGGCCCAGGAGCCGAACGGAATGATTCCCGATGCGGTTGAGCCAGACGGAAAGACCTGGCGCACGCCGGTGGAATCAGATGTTGAGTACATTATGGTCTTAGCCGTGTGGGGAACGTGGCAAGTTACCGGCGATGATACCTGGCTGGCAGCGACTATGCCTTACCTCGCGCGCGCTCTGAACTTCATTCAAACCGACCCCCGATTTTGGGACACTGAGCACGGCCTGGTCAAGCGCCCGCATAGTTGTGATACCTGGGACTTTGACATAGAAGGTGCGCCCAGCTCTGGCGAGGGCCGCCGGGTGATTGCCACCTGTGACCAGTCTGGATACTACTTAGCGTTCCGCGCTATGAGTGGGATGTACCGCCATCTGGGTCAGCACGCAGAGGCTGACAAATGGGCGACAGAGGCAGAAGAATTTCGCCAGCGGGCGGTAGCGCTGCTGTGGGATGGCACCAAATTCTTACATCACTTTCACGTTGACCCGATTGACCATGGCGACTTTGACGAGAGCCAGCAGCTAGCGATGGGCAATACCTGGGCAATGACACGGGGATTGGCCAGCCCCGAGCAGGCGATGCGGATTATTGATGAATATCGCCGCCGCCACATCGCCACCGGAGACGCCTATCCGTGGTGGAGCCTCCAGCCCGGCTATCCCGATAAGCTCGACTATTGGCCCAGTCATCCCCATTTGCACCAGGGTGGCTATGCTAATGGCGGGCTGATGCCATGGGTGGGTGGGGAATTATGTCGTGCAGCGTTCTTGTTTGGTCGCGAAGACTACGCGGTAGAGCTGCTCCGCCAGTATGCCGACCATCTGCGCCGCACCGGCGGTGCCCACGTCTGGTACTGGCCGAATGGTGAGCCGGGCTTCCGCACCAACAGTGAGGTCCCTTACGCTAGCTGGGGAATGGCCGAGTGGCTCAACGCATTGGTGGAAGGTCTGGCGGGCCTTCAGGACCTGAGCGGACAGATGAGGCACATGCAAGTGGCTCCGCGGTGGGCAGTCACGCCGCTGGACAAGCTTCGCGCCACCGTGCGATATGCGGTGTCTAGCGACTACTTCAGCTATCGGATGCGAATCGATCGCCCGGCAGCGACGATCTCTCTGGAGTACTGTGGCTCCGGCCAGAGCGCCGACTTTCAAGTGCTACTGCCCGCGGAGTGGCGGCCGGAAACCGTGAGCGTCAACGGCCAACCCGTGAGCTTTGGCGTTATGCAGATGGACGCCAGCACGTACGTAACGTTTCCGGGGCCAATTGACGCTGTGGGCACAGCCACCGTAGAGTGTGAAGTAGACCAAGTGTAGTGCAGCTCCGCTAGGCGATAGCTGTCTTGACTACTTGGTCAGTTCCTCGCGAAATGCTTCTACAATGACTTCGGCCATGTGGCGGCAGGCATCCGCGCATCGTCCGGCGACGTGGGGCGTTAGAGTTACCTGGGGCGCTCGGCGCAGCACATCATCGGGGGGGAGTGGCTCCACGTCGAAGACGTCAAACCCCCCACAGATTTCTCCGGCGGCAACGCGGTCTCGCACCGCTTGCATGTCTAGTGGCCAGGCCCGGCTGATGACAATGAGGCACGAACCTGCCGACAGCTTGTAGACCCGCTCGCGGTTGATAATCCCTTCGCTCTCGGGAGTAGGGCTGGAGGCGATGACGAAGATCTGAGACCAACTGAGAAGATCGTCGAGTTCCATTCTGGCCACGCCCAGTTGGGCAAAGACCTCGTCAGACACGTGCGGATCCGTAGCGGCCAGGTCCGCCCCAAACGCCTTAGCCAGTCCGGCGTAGTACTGGCCGATGCGGCCGAGCCCGAAAACACCAACGCGCTTGCCAAACAGCTCACCGTTGACGAAGTTGGGGTCATCAGTGAACTGGTGCTGAATCCACGTCTCGTGGCCCGCCTGTACCCGGCAGTGCCACATAGCGATGTTGCGCAAGCAGCTCAAGGTCAGACCGATGCCCAACTCAGCGACCGAGCGTCGAAAAGCACCTCCCAGTTCTATGAACGGGATACCGGCGCATTGGAGCACCTCCTCGCCAGTGGCAAATCCCGCCGCAATACGCAGCCGGGAGGCCTGGGCCAAACACGCCTCAGTAAAGGGCACGCCAAACACCACCACCCCTTCATAGGGCGAGAGGTCCACATTCTCACCCAGCGGGAGCTTGGGGTTATGAATGACTATGTCATCAACCTGCGCAAACTCGCCCAGCTCTCGCGCTGCTTTCTCGTAGAAGTAGGGGAAAGTGAGCCACGAGTCCTGAAGGGGTTGCCGGGCGATCAAGATTTTCAAAGTGATTTCCCCCTTATCATCTTTGGGTGCGCCAGTTGCGAACATAATACGCCATCAATCTATCGGCACCACTGTGTATTCACTAGTCGGGGCGTGTTTTCCTCTAGCCACCGCAGAGGCCGGTCCACCTGGGGTAGCAAATACACCAGCTTGTCCTCCCGCGGGATTTTGCGGTGCATGGCGTCCAGCCGACTGTACAGCCAGCGGGCGCGCATCAGGCTGGGCAGACACTGCTGCTCTTCGTCAGTAAACTCATTAGTCTCCAGATACGGACGCACAAATGTCCGCATCCACTCCCAGTCAGGGTCAAAGGCCTGCGTCAGCCGCCAGATGTCATTGGGGTCCAAGGGCTGGGGGCGTCGGCTGCAAAAGAATATCAGTCCATCTACCACGTCCACTAGCCGCGGCTGGCGGGCTACCCAGTCAAAATCAAATATGCCGGCTACCCGGTCGCCGGCAAACTTGAAATTGCCCGGATGATAGTCGCCGTGGACAATAACCTGGGGCAGGCTCCAGTACCGCTCATCGGGCACCCGTTGCCGGACGCCACGAGCCTGTTCTTCCAGGTAGTCAAGCAACCCCTTGGCTTCCTCTGGCAAAATCTCGCCAGTACTGCCGCCTTCCGCCAGCAGTTCGCGGGCCTCGGCTATTTCCGGCAGCCTATCCGCCGGATTGAAGAAACGGGGCCAGGGCTTGTAGCCGTCAGGGGCGAAATCCGCGGTGACGTGCTGCAGCCGCCCCAGCAGCTCACCGGCTGCGGTGAGCTGCGCGACACTGCCGGGGGTGAATTGCTCGCCTGCCCCATACTGATACAGCTCGTATATCCGCTCCCCCTGACTTACCCACCGGCCACCTTCGGAGGTGAGCACCGGCGGGATAACTGGTAGACCCTCGTCGGCCAGGTGTTTGATAACCGAATGATCGTAGGCGAGTTGGCCGGGGTCACAGTAGCGGGGGTTGCGCTGCTTGAGGAAGAACTTGCCTTGTTCGGTGACGACGATGATAGCCGGGCTAGCCGGTCCGGCGCCGGGGCGGGTGGAAAGAAAATCGCCTACTGGCCAGGCCTTCAGCAGTTCAGCGATCTCGTCGTCAGACAGAAGAAACTCGTTCAGCATATATTGGCTCGCAAGTGAGGGCGGGCGCGTTACGGGCTGTTTTCGGCGGCGCGTACCAACCGCACCGGCACCTCCGCGTAGCGGAGCACCCGATCAGCGATACTGCCATAGACCCACCGCCCCAATCCGGAGCGGCCGTGAGTGGACATCACAATCAGGTCACAGTCCGCCTCTGTGCAGTGCCGCAGTATTTCCTCAGTAATATCGCCTTGCCGGGCAATAACTTGGCAGGTCAGCCCTTCCTTCTCTACTCGCGTGCAGATGCCGTTGACATATTCCTGAGCCGCCTGTACTTCCGCCTGCCAATCAAAGCCCGCTCCGGCGGCTCGCATCGCCTCATCATCCACCACCGGCACTACGCAGACCAATTCGATATCTGCCGTCATAGCCTTGGCCACCGCCACTGCGTGGGGCAAGGCCCTCTCGGCCAGTTCAGATTGGTCCAGAGTTACCAGAATTCGCTTATACATAATCTCCCCTCCCTCAACCGGTTGATGTTACCCGCGGCATTCTGCTTGTACACCTCTCTTCCCCTCTCCGGAACGGAGAGGGGCTAGGGGTGAGGCCGCCGTTCAATTGATGTCCAACGGCAGATTCTCCTGCCCGACCGGCGGTGCGGGTGCCGGTTTGTCAATGCCCAGGTGCTCGTAAGCACGCTGGGTAGCCTGCCGACCCCGCGAGGTGCGAATCACAAAGCCGATCTTGAGCAGATACGGCTCGACCATATCCTCCAGAGTGTCAGTCTCCTCGGCCAATGTAGCCGCCACCGCGTTGACCCCCACCGGCCCGCCCCCATAGTAATCTATGATGGTGTGCAGGTATTTGCGATCCAGGTTATCCAGACCTTGCTCATCTACACCCATTGCCTGGAGAGCTTCGCGGGCCATCTCCTGGGTGATCACGCCTTTGCCCACTATCTGGGCATAATCACGCACCCGCCGTAGCAGCCGGTTGACGATTCGTGGCGTACCCCGTGCCCGCCGGGCCAACTCCTGCGCTCCATCTGGCTCCAATTCGACCTTCAGGATGTTAGCTGCTCGCTTGACAATCTGCTCCAGTTGCTCTTCGGTATAAAAGTCCAGATGATGAAATATGCCGAACCGCTCGCGCAGCGCGGCGGTAAGCATTCCCGCCCGCGTGGTCGCGCCCACCAGGGTAAACGGCTTCACATCCAGCGAGATAGTCTTGGCATACGGGCCCCGGTCTATCACAATATCAATGCGGAAATCCTCCATCCCTGGATACAGGTACTCCTCCACCACCCGGGGCAAGCGATGCACTTCATCTATGAACAGCACATCCCCGCGGTCCAGATTGGTGAGTATCCCCACCAGGTCACTGGCCCGCTCCAGCGCCGGCCCTGAGGCCCGATATAAGTTGCAGGCCATCTCGTGGGCGATGATATAGGCGAGAGTAGTCTTGCCCAGCCCGGGCGGGCCATCAAACAGGATATGCTCCAGCACATCCCCGCGCTCCTTGGCGGCGGCAATAGAAATACGGAGCTGCTGGATCAGCTCCTCCTGGCCGACATCATATTCAGCCAGGCTCTGGGGCCGCAGCGAAGGAATCTCTTCTTCTAACTCCTCCTGCTGCGCCTTACCACTGACTATTCTGCGTCGCTTTCCTTCGTCCGGCATAATTCTCCTCAGTCATCTTGTCGGTGGCACAGGCTTGGCCGCCGAAGCAGTACTGTTTGCGAAGGCGGGCTTCCAGCCTGTGCAATATCGGACCTGCTATTTATCAGCCGTTCGTTGGCGGTAGCTATTGTAGGTATCGGAAAGTTGAGCCTGGAGTCTCTTGCGGGCGGCCGACAACTCCTCACGCATCACCTGCATATACGCGGTGCCCTTTTGGTCCAGCAAGGCGTACTCCTGCGGGCTGGGCCACTGGCCCGCGCCGACCGCGTGCATCACTTGTTGCAGTAGATTGCCAAATTCTAAGCCTTCGTCCAGCACCGGTTCACCGCCCAACTGCACTAAGCTGCGATGGGCCACCTGGTAGCGGGCGTAAGCCTCACATCCGATGCCGGTATCCTGGGTTCTGAGCGCCGCCAGCACCTCAACCATCGCACTGGTAAAGTCCATAAAACGCTCCAGCGTCCACAGTTGCCTCTGTGCGGCGACGAAGTTAGGCCGCCGCTGCTGCTCAGCGACCAGCTCCCGCCAGGCCAGTATAAATAGTATCCAGGGCGGAACTACCACAAATAAAATCAATAGCACTTGTGCCATTTGTTTACCTCTTTCCGGTCCCCCCTACCATTAGTATTCTGCGTCACGGCTCGTCAGGTATAGTTATCCTCGATGTCTATTGTCGGTAGGAGCGACATTCTTGTCGCGACGGGTGTGGTCACGCGTCCCCTCCAGTCCCCTGTTCACTCTCTTCCCTATCTTCGTCTTTTGGGGCATCCGCCTTGATCTGTCGAAGACCAGACTTAACCAATTGCGCGACGACACGTCCAAGGGGAGTTGAGTCGTATGCCGGCCCCCCATCATCAATTACTCCAGCAACCTAGATCAGTTGTT
>JAUWJN010000044.1 GCA_030607655.1 bacterium | reverse complement strand
GTGGTGATGGTGAAACCCGGGGGCACGGGGATCTCCGCATTGGTCATCAGACATAGATTCGACCCCTTGCCGCCCAGCAAATCCTTCAACCCTCGGCCATCACTTTCCAGTTCCTTGGCCAGAGCCTCCATGTCTTCGTTGAACAAGTAACATCGCTTCAGTTGTGCCATTAACGAACCTCCTGTTGAGGCAGATACTTAAAAGTTTTGTTTTGGGTAGATGCGCACTCAATACCTCTGATGTAACTCACGAGGGTCTCTCTTTGCCTCCTCCAGCCACTGCTGCCATCCCATTCTCTTGATACGAAGAAGATTGAATACCTTCAAATTATGGGCCGGAGGGCACCCCCTATGAGGTCTCAACTTTTTGCAAGGAAACTCATCACATTCATAACAAAAATCCAACTTCTTCTCCGTGACACAGCAGATATATACGTCGCAATCAGGGCTCCAACATTTATCGAAATCTTCCCTGCAGGGCACACACACCATGCCTTCAGGCTCGTGATGATATTCAGGAAAATGCTTATTGAAGAACTCCGCAAGTCTCTCTTGTCCCTCTGTGTCTCCATGGGCAGCGCATCGGTACAGGTCACAGGCGCCACAAAAATTGCCGCATGGAGCGATAAGATTCTTGTCCTCGCTTATCCACGGGAACCCTTTAATCCCTATTTGTTCTTGCTGTTCAGTCATATCAATCCCCCATTACGTTGGTGTACGCCGGGGTCACCTTGGCAAACAGGTTCGCCAGTAGCTTCGTGATGCTGTCAGTCACACGCAGTTCGATCACGAATCATATAATTTCGATGAGTATCTCTCACCAATCTAAGTCGGCCTCAATTCGCTCTGAATTGAGCAACTCGGTATAGTTATCACGTTCGGCTTTGGAGACGGGCCGAGCCGGCAATTGCAGCACGCGATACCGCCGCACACTCATCCCCAGCCGCACCGTTATCTCCTGGCCTACTTTTACGGGCGTGCTAGATTTAGCTGATTGCCCATTTACTTCTATCAGCCCACCCTCACAGGCTTTCTTAGCCTGAGTTCGTCGGGGGATTCGGCCTGAGTTACGCAAGAAAGTGTCAAGGCGCATCGGCTTCGGCAGCTTTAGCCTGCTCCCACAGTTCATCCATCTCGGCCAGAGTCATTTGCGCCAGCTCCCGGCCCTGCTTAGCCGCCTGCTCCTCTACAACCCGAAACCGGGCCGCGAAGCGGTTATTAGCCGCGCGTAGCGCTTCCTCGGCACTCACTCCCAGCCGCCGCGCCACGTTCACCACCGCGATCAGCAAGTCCCCCAGTTCGTGCACAATGCTGCTCCGGTCCTGGGCATCGGCGGCTTGCTGCAGTTCCTGAATCTCCTCAAATAATTTCGCCCACGGCCCCGAGATATCCTCCCAGTCAAAGCCCACGCGGGAGGCTCTCTCCTGCAGCCGCTTAGCCCGCTGCAGGGCCGGCAGCGTCTTAGGAATACCATCCAGGACCGACTGCCGATCAGTAGCACCAGTCTCAGCTCGCTTCAACTGCTCCCAGCGGCATAAGACCTCCTCAGCATCGGACACCGAGACGTCGCCGAAGACGTGCGGGTGGCGATACGTCAGCTTCTCGTTAATCCGCCGCAGTACGTCCTCAATGTCAAATTGCTCGTCCTCGGCGGCTATCTGGGCGTGAAGCACCACCTGCAGCAGTACGTCGCCCAGCTCCTCACAAATCCCTTCCGGCTCCCCGGTATCAATAGCCTCCAGTACCTCGTAGACCTCCTCCACAAAGCATTGCTTGAGGCTATGGTGAGTTTGCTGGCGGTCCCAGGGGCAACCGTCTTCACTGCGTAAGCGAGCTATTATCTGGATGAGCCGATCGAACTGTTCCATTTACGCTACCCGATAAGCACCATCCAGCGACCGCCTGCGGCGCGGTCGCTGGCGTCTTCCCCGTATTTCTGGCTATACTTGAGGCCGCTGCCTACTCCCCACTTTCTTCCCGCGGCCCACTCTCCTCTTCCACGCCAAATTCGGGCAACTCCTCCTGCCGACGGTACACTTCATTCAACTCCTGGAACTCTGGGGCTACGATACTAACTAGCGCTTTCTCGCGCAGGCGCTTGACCAACTGATCCAGAGGCTCCGCCTGCGCCCGCTTGTAATCGCCGACCACCTCGTCTCTGACCTTCTCAAGACTCGCCTTCTCGGGTGCCTTACGCTCCTCCACCTTTATAATATACCATTGCCCATCAGCGGCTATCGGCCCCGATGCTTCCCCCACCTTCAGGTCTTGAGCCGCAGCCCGCAGCTCCTGAGGATATAGCTGCAGGATGGGACTCTCCGGCCGCTTACCTCCGTATTGACGAGTGGTGGGACTCAGCGAATATTGGGTAGCCACGGCGGCAAAATCCGCATCGGGTTCCGCCAGCTCCGCAGCTACGTCCTCCGCGTCTTGTTTGCTGGAGAGCACAATCTCCCGTATGGTCACCCGCAATGGCTTGTCATACCTCTCCCGGTAGTCCTCATAAAACTTTGTCAAGCCCTCGTCGCTAACCGTTACCTCCTTGCTCGCCAGCATCTCCAACTTTGTGTTAAACACGACCTCCTTTTCCAGTTCCTCTACACTCGTCCCCCGCCCTTCCAGAAACTCCTGAAAAGCCCCCGGCGTCGGGAACCCGCTCTGCATCTGGCTCAGGCGTTCACTTACCTCCCCAGCCGGCACCTCTAGCCCGGAGTTCCCAAACTCCTCCTCGATTAGCCGCCGGTCAATCATCGTACGCAGCACCTGTTCCCCGCCGCTCTTCTTTAGTCGCGAGATGAACTCCCCCTCAGTAATCCGATGGCCATTAACCACCGCCACCGGCCGCTCCCCGCATCCGCTCAACACCACTGCCGCAATGATAAATCCGAGCGCTACTATGTACTTAGCTCTGATAGTCAACTCAGTATTGCTCCTTTCTCGTTTGCCCAAGGGCCTGCTACTAATCTCACCCATTATAACACAACTGCCCCCAAAAACAAAGGGCACAACAACCTCCAGGCCCGCCCTATCCCTACCCCCCGGAAATCTTCTCACCAATTAGCGCCATTGTCCCCAGTAACCCTCTTCCCATTCGCGGCATCGTCATAGGTATGCGTGAAGCAGGAGATGACCGTGCCGTTGGAGTTCCTGTTCCTCACGCCGCGTGTCCTTGACGCCTTTTCCTCACTCCCACATCCAAAACAAACAGACTACTCCTCGCCGCGCAGACCCCTCACACAACGAGCATGCTAGCGGCGGGACAATAGTACCCCCTGGAAATGCGTACAGTGGCGCAGGCCCGGACTGTAATTGTCCACCGGCCGCCCCCCCGCAGCATCGCTACGAGAAACCCGGAAACTGAGGGGCTCCGCCCTTTCATATATGTCTAACTAATCGTAGTGCTCCCAAGCGGAAGGGATGGCACAGATATTACTGATAAGATACTGAGTATACTCAGTATCTTATCACACACCTAAATGCCTTCCTCAGGAGCAATGAATTCAGCCAGCCGGGCCAGCTCTTCGTCATCGTGATAGTGTAACACAATAGTTCCCTGGCCCTCAGGTTTAGGCCTGATGCTCACCCGTGTCGCCAGGACTTCCTGCAACCGTTCCGCTATGGCCACCAGATGCGGATCCGGCTCCGCTAGCTCCTTTACCGGCCGCTCTTTCCGTTCACCCTCCGGTCTTTCCTTACTTTCTCGGACCAATGCCTCGGCTTCGCGTACCGACAGCCCTTTTCCCTCGACCTCACGCCATACCTTCATCAACAAGTCCGGCTCATTGACCAGAGCTAGCAGTGCCCGCCCATGCCCCTCACTTATCCGCCCCTTATGAATACTAATCTGCATTTCTTCAGGTAATTGCAGCAGCCGCACGGTATTGGCTACCGCACTGCGGCTCTTGCCAACCCGATCCCCGACTTGTTCCTGACTGAACCCAAATTCATCAATTAGCCGTTGATAGGCCCGCGCTTCTTCAATACAGGTCAGATCATCCCGTTGGAGGTTCTCAATTAAAGCTAACTCCAATGCTTGTTCATTAGTAACCTCCTGCACAATGCAGGGAACCGTCTCCAATTCAGACTGTTGTGCCGCGCGCCAGCGCCGCTCGCCAATTATTATCTCGTATCCCTCTCCCGCGGGCCGCACTACCAGGGGCTGCAGTATTCCCTGGGCCTGTATCGACTCCGCCAACTCAGCGAGACTTTCCGCTGACATGTCCTCCCGGGGCTGATACGGATTGGGTTGTAGGCGCTCAACTGCCACTTCGATAACTGCTCGGCTCTGAGCCAAGCCATTACCCGATATGAGTTGACTCAGACCTCGTCCCAAGCGACGTTTCTGCATCTCCGAACACCTCCTGGTATAGTCGCCAATATGCCCGGCTTCCCGGACAATTCCCATCGTATACTACCGCCGGCATCCCGTATGATGGAGCTTCGGCTAACCGTACGTTCCGCTGGATTACGGTGCGGAACACTCTACCGGGGAAATTCGCTCGCACCTCTGCCTCCACCTCAGCCGCCAGATTAGTCCGCGCATCATACATAGTGAGGATAACACCGGCAATACGCAGGCCTGGATTGATTTGCGCCTGAACTAGGTGAATAATCTCCAAGAGCTGGCTGAGGCCCTCCAGCGCGTAATACTCACACTGTATAGGGATTAGTACCTTCTGTGCTGCTACCAGGCTGTTTATGGTGAGCAACCCCAGTGAAGGAGCGGTATCAATCAAGACTACTTCGTAGCGCTCTGCGCCCGCCCGCAGGACCTGGCGCAGTTTTGCCTCCCGACTCATCACACTGGCCAACGCCATATCCGCCCCCGCCAAGTCTATGGTTGCCGGCAGCAACGACAGATTCTGTATGCTGGTGGGCACCACCACCTCATTGAATGCTTCAGCCGAGGGACCCAGTACACTATCATCGGTCAGCAGATCATAGAGACATTGCTCCAAGATACTGCGGTCCACCCCCAGGCCGCTAGTGGCATTTCCCTGAGGATCGGCATCCACCAGCAAGACTTTCCGCCCGGAAAGTGCGGCACAGGCCGTCAGATTGACGGCTGTGGTGGTCTTGCCCACCCCGCCCTTCTGATTGATCACCGCATAGGTCTCGGCCATCTGATACCTCCTATTGAGGCCTAACCAGCAATAATCAACTCCAGCCAGTCTCCAATGTTCCCTCAGTTCGCTGATATAGTGACACCGATAGCCCGCTCACAACTGTGGCGGCAGTGTCCATTCGCTCCGCCACCGAGGGAGGATTAAGATAGGCCTCATCGTCGGCCTGGTGCCACGCAGCTATGTAACCGTCAGGCCTAGCTACCGCCGTCGCCAAGCGTATCACTGCCTCCCCACTGGTTACCGCGCGCATACATACCAAGTCATACCCGTCAGGGCACTGCGCTTGCAGTTCAGCCACCTCGCTACATATTACCCGGATATTGCTCAAGCTTAGCCGTTTAGTCAGCAGTTGCATAAAGGTGACGGCTCGCCGACTCCTATCCACTAGGTCCACTTGCAGGTCAGGCTGCATAATAGCCAGGGATATCCCGAGGACACCGGTCCCCGCGCCCAGGTCTACACACGACGAGACGGCACTGAGCGTCAGAAGATCCCAGATTGCCAAGGTGGGCGCTACCGCCCGCTCCCACACTAACTCCAGTGTATTGTATTTCGACAGACCAACCCGTGGGGCCTTCTCAGCCAGCCACTCGGTCAGTGCGACTAGCAATTCTTGCTGGGTAGCATTTAGCGGCACGTCCTTGCTATGCGCAATCTGGAGAAAATCTGCCAGTTTTGCGACAGCCACCCGCTCACGAGAATGTTTCACGTGAAACACTGCTCCCGCATTTTTCCTG
Organism: bacterium; assembly: GCA_030607655.1. Classification (GTDB taxonomy): domain Bacteria; phylum Armatimonadota; class Zipacnadia; order Zipacnadales; family Zipacnadaceae; genus JALGTV01. Next base: position 5,855 of record JAUWJN010000044.1, on the reverse strand, counting down.
TTACGCTTGCCCCTCTTTTTCTCCGCCCACTAATTCTAATTCGCTAATCATCCCCAAATGTCCTCCCCTTCCCTCACACTATCCACTGCTTTTCCACAAATCCCCACTTCCCGGTACCTCAGTATCACCTACACCAATCACACTCCAGGGCACCACCCTGCCAACCATATTCTCCTGCCATACAGCCGAGACCTTTACTCCCGATACTCCTCTGCGTTACCCCCGTTGCTCAGCATATCCGGCTCGGCAGGTTTATTATATCATATACACTACCAACAAGCAACCCTGCCCCTTTCGCCGTCGGCTCATTCCGCCAAAACTAGCCAAGCCCACAACAATACATCAGCACAATCAACTTATCGAAAAACTTGCTCTGCTAACAAGGATTTCCGAAGTGTTCGAGGAATAATCATAAAACCCTCCTCTTGCACACACATTTCGGAGGAACCCAAGCCAGATGACTGGCAGCCACGATCTCCAACCGATTACGAACTTCGTGCAGGCTCGTGACTACTTGCACTCATTCGTAGATTTTGAGCGCCGGGGATTTCGCCGGCACTTTGCCGATGTAGTCAGCCTTGATACTATTCGCGCTCTACTCGACTTGCTCGGCAATCCTCACAGGGGCCTGCGTTCTGTCCATATTGCCGGGACCAAAGCCAAAGGTTCCGTAGCAGCCATCCTGGAGGCAGCCTTACGCGACGCCGACTATATCACTGGCCTTTACACCTCGCCGCACCTCGTGAGTCCTGCTGAGCGTATTAGAATCAATGGCTTCACTGTTTCCGAGCAGCAAGTAGTAGAACTAGTCCGAACAGTCCAGCCGGCCGCCGAGAATATACGATCCTGTACAGAATTGGCTCCTCCCACCTTTTTCGAAATATACACGGCCATGGCCTTCGTGGCATTTGCCCAGGGCGGCGTAGACATAGCTGTTATTGAGGCCGGCCTCGGGGGCAGACTTGATGCAACAAATGTTCTAACGCCTCTCGTCGCCGTGATTACTCCCATCAGCTACGATCACACCGAGATATTGGGTGACACTTTGGCCCAAATTGCCGCTGAAAAGGCAGGAATCATCAAACCACACATCCCTGTAGTTGTCGCTCCCCAGCTCCCCGAGGCCTCGCAAGAAGTGCTGGCGCACGCTCAACAGTGCCAGGCCCCAGTGATTACTCCCCCGCCAGTAGCTGAATATGCGCCGGTGGTGCCCCTGCCGATGCCCGGGCCTGACGAGCCTTTGCCAGCTCTCACGCAGAGCTTTGCCTTAACTGTGGACACACAACAACTGTGGGTGACTACGTACCTGGTAGGTGAACATCAGGCCCACAATGCTACCGTAGCCTATGCCACCCTCAGCACACTGGCGCCTCAAGGTTTTGCAGTGGAGGACACATGTTTTGTGGAGGCTATGGCTAGAGTGAACTGGCCCGCCCGGTTTCAGCTAGTGGCGGCTCGGCCGTGGCTGATACTGGACTGTGCTCATAATCCCGCCTCCGCAGCCGCTCTAGCGGCCGCCTTGCCTCGCCACCTGACATATAATAAACTAATTGTAGTGATAGGTATCTCCGCCGATAAAGATATTACAGGTGTTATTCACGCTCTCGGCCAGGTCGCTGATGAGTTTGTAGTCACCCAGGCTCGTCACCCCCGCGCCGTGCCGGCGACTGAACTGTCGGCCGCCCTCAGCAGTCAGTGGTCGGGGCCAGTGCATAGCAGCGGCACTGTACCCGAGGCACTAACGGCAGCCCAGCGTATGGCCGGGCCGGCGGATGCTATTTGTGTAACTGGGTCGTTCTTTGTCGTGGGCGAGGCCATGCAGGAGCTGGGACTGGAGTAGCCAGCGCAGCCCGGATTTTCCCGGCGCTGTTCTATCACCAAGCAGGAGAATGGCATTATGTGTTGAAACTATAAAGAACCAGTTATAATGACAACAATGCCTGGGAGAAGAGGTAGTTGGCGATGCCGAAGGGACTGTGGTTAGTCTTTGGGATAGGCCTGTTAGTCTTCACAGTTGCTGGTGCACATTGCCAGCAAGAGTTGGCCGAACAAGAGGAGCCATCTGCTGAGCAGCTTTATGAGCAGGTTAGTATCCTGTGGATCGCGCGGACTCTGCAACTGAGCGGTGCGCAAATCGGCCAGATTATTCCTCGTGTACAGACCATCAACCAACAGCAACAGCAGCTATTATCTGAGGCTGATAATCTCTGGCCCCAGTACCAGCAGGCCATTGAGCAGGTGCTGGCGAGTTGGATTGCGGGCATCACGCCACTCCCTGCCAGCCTGGCGTCTGCCCAGCAGGCCGCAGCCAACTTCCGGTCGCAACAAGCCCACCTCGACATGCTGATAGCCGCCAGCGTCCAACAAATTCTGTCCGAGCTGCGCCCGGATCAGCGCGGTCTAGTCGAGAGCCTCCCCGAGCAGCAGCAGCGTCACCAGTTAATGGCGCAACTGGCGGGCGCTGAGAGCCTGGCGGCGTATATTGCCCAGCACCTGGATACGCAGCGCGAGCTTATGCCGGATGAGTATGAATTGGTGCGCTTATTCGAGGCTCAGCGGCTGGCCACAAGGATTGTTAACCCGCGGGCACCCGATTATGAGCCGCTGGTGGGCAGAATTTTGCAGCTTACCGACACTGTCTACAATTGGTCGCAGCCGCAGTATAATGCTCAATATCCCACTTTGGTTGACCAGGTGAGCCAGTTCCTGAATCTGGCTCCTGTGGCCACGCGCCCTATATCATATGATCAGCTAGTCGCTTTCGTCGCCAGTCCTTATACTGCAGCTTTGTTACAGCAAGTTTCCTCCGCCGTCACGGAAGCATCAGCGGCGGGACCTACTGGGCTCCGCTCCTTAGCTGACCATCCTCTGCCGGCAGCACTGGAGAAATCCGACATATTGGCTCTGCTCAATGACTTGCGGCTCTTCCCCCAGCAACTGGCCCATCTGCTGCCCTTGACAGAGCAGGCGGCTCAGGTCTGCGACCAAGCACAAAAGACGGTCCAATATAGATATGAGGAGCTCAAGCCGACCGGGCAGCAGGCTTATCAGTTGCTGATCGCTGGTGGAGAGGTGCCGCCCGAGTTGGCCAACGCGATGGAGGCTGTGCGCCGGACCCAGCAGGACGCACACCGCCAGCAGCGAGTAGCCCTTGCCTCAGTTCTGCGCCAACTTGAGAGCCTCCTGGTACCGGAACAGAATGCGGTAATTAACTGGCAGCCGCCCGCCGACGTGCTCCAGGCTGATCCGGCCCAGCGGGCGGCCCAGCAGCGCCAGCTTGCGGCCGAGATGATCGAAGCCATTAGATTTCTGGAGCGGATGCGCTACCGCGATCCGTTGGTCTATATTCAGACCCGGATAGGCGAGGTGGAAGGATACCTGCGCCATTACGTAGACCCGCAATCGCCCGATTTTTCCCCTCTGCGTAGCTTCATTATTGACTTGCTGGATAGAATGAAGATGGTGGAGGAGCCGGATTGGCCGAGGGTGAGAGTGCGGTTGGCGGCCGAGCTTCTGGAGGCGGTGGGTGCTCTACCCGGGCGAGGCGGCCCGCAGCCTACTGACCAGCCCCTGCGCTGGGAGGACCTCTACCAGGTCTTTACGAGCCCGCATACCGCCGAACTCGTGGGAAAGATGCTGGCGGCTCGGACCCAGTAATTCCTAGCACCCTACACTATTATCAGGGGGAGGTGCCACCGGTGAGCCAACTCAACCGAGAGCAGTCGCGTTCTCGTCTGGCGGAACTCATTAAGCAGCGAGCTTTGCGCTTCGGTGAGTTTACCTTGGTCTCCGGCCAGACGAGCAACTATTACATTGACGGCAAGCAGATCTCCCTCAGTGGCGAAGGCCTGCATCTGCTGGCTACGCTGATACTGGATCAGCTGCCCGAGGACGTGGAGGCGGTGGGCGGGATGAGCATCGGCGCTGACCCCATCGCCGGCGCGGTCGCGGGCCTGGCTGCGGCTTCAGGCCGCCCCCTGGATGCCTTCCTCGTGCGCAAGGAGCGCAAGGGCCGCGGCACCCAGCAGCAGGTGGAGGGACCCCTGCGTGAAGGGGCGGCGGTGGCCGTGATAGAAGATGTCATCACCACCGGCGGCTCCACTTTGAAGGCCATTGAGGCCGTCCAGCGCGAGCGGGCGGCCCGGGTAATAAAGGTCATTGCGATGGTGGATCGCCTTCAGGGTGGGCGGGAGAATCTAGCTGCCGCCGGCTACGAACTGACCGCCCTTTTTGATATTACCGAGTTAGGCGTAAAGCCCCCGGAGAGCGCCGGCTCCTAGCAGTATTATTCCGGATTTACCATATCGACAAGGCAGGAACTGGAGAGGAGGGTCAAGAAAGATAGGCAGGAAGCCGACATCGGACAATCGCAGCCTAAGTCACAGGAGATATCTGATGGGTGAAACCAAGCAAGCTCCTTTGTGCAGTCTGCCCTCCGTGCATAGCTACGATCACCGTCATCGAAGCGTTGTACTTCCATCAACCATACCCCTCCTAGTATATTTCCCGCTTGACTTGTAGCCTCCCTGCTGTACTATAGAGTGACTTTTGCAACAGTCTCTGTAAATCAATTCTAATGGAGGCTACCTATGCTCAAACGTAGAACTACAAGTAACCAGTATGCACAGCGTTTGACTACACTAGCCCAGGTGAGAGCTATGGCCAGAAAATTGGTAATTATACACGTTGGGATCATCGTCATCGCTGCCTACATTGGGCTGGCTACGTCGATAGGATGTTCCCGAAAGGGATCGCAAGAGCGGAAGCCGCAGATGAAACGTCATCTGACCGTGGACAGTCGTCTAGTCGCGGCGACGAACGACTTTGGCTTTCGACTCTACGGCGAGCTGGCGAAGACAGATACAAGGAAGAACATCTTCATCTCGCCCACCAGCATCGAGCTCGCGCTGGCGATGACGTACAACGGTGCGGCCGGTACGACAAAGGACGCGATGGGCGCGGTCCTCGGCCTGCAAGCAATGACCCTGGAGGAGGTCAACCAGGCAAACGCCGAACTGATGACGTTGCTGCAAAATCCTGATCCCAAGGTGGAACTGGCCATTGCCAACTCCCTATGGGGTCGGCAGGAGATCACATTCAACACAGACTTCCTCCAGCGAACCAGAGATTACTACGAGGCGGAAATACGGAGCATTGACTTTGCCTCGCCCATGTCCGCCGATACGATCAATCGGTGGGTAAGTGGCCAGACACGAGGCAGAATCCCCCGCATTGTGGATCACGGCGAGATCGACGAGATCACGGACGCGGTTCTGCTCCTCATCAACGCCCTGTACTTCAAAGGCGAATGGACGGTGTCCTTCGAAGAAGACCAGACCCGGGACGGTCCGTTTACCCTCCTCGACGGTAGTCAAAAGACCCTCCCGATGATGCGGCGCACGGACGAGTTCGCCTACCTGGAAACCGACCAGTTTCAGGCGGTCAGCCTGCCCTACGGCAATGAGTACGTGCGTATGCTCATCTTCCTCCCCAAAGCGGACACAACACTCGCGGACTTCACGGCAAGCGTGACGAGCGGGAACTGGGAGGCGTGGGTGGGGCAATTCGGGGAGTGCGAGGGAACGATCATCCTGCCTCGCTTCAAGGTGGACTATTCGGTGTCACTGAAAGACACTCTGACTGCCCTTGGCATGGGCGTGGCCTTCGCGCCAGGGGCAGATCTTTCCGGGATGGGGCCCCCGTTGCTCTACATCGTGGATGTGAAGCATAAGACGGTGCTGGACGTGAACGAGGAGGGGACGGAAGCAGCGGCTCTAACTGCCGTCATCCCCAACCCTGGGCTTCCGCGGGGGGCGGCGGCGCGCCGGGGGCCAGGGGGGAGGTGGCGGGAGCCG
>JAUWJN010000171.1 GCA_030607655.1 bacterium | reverse complement strand
ATTACCATGACCAGGGTCGCCTACGTACAGGGCGGGCAGGCACTCGTGGATATTCTGGGCGAAGTCAATGCGGGGGTAAAAAAAGGTCATAATCTCCCCGCCTGCGCCCAAGGTGGCGAGCACTCGGCCATTACCTACGGCGGTAGTCGGCAAGTATACTGACATATCTTATATACCACTTTGGAATTGGGGGGCACGGGCTTCCAGCCCGTGGAAATGGCACCAGCCACAGGCAGGATGCCTGTGCCACTGACAGGTAGACGCAGACTTGTATGCTCAGACCTCAGCCTGCACTGGATTTGTCAAACTTCCGACCAGGTCCAGCTCCACGCGGACCACATCACCGTCCTGGAGCCGAATGCCCTGGGGCAAGCCGATCCCCGAGGGCGTACCCGTGGCGATGACATCACCCGGCCGCAACGTGACTATACTAGATATGTAGGCAACCACCTCAGGCACCTTGAATATCATCTGCCCAGTATTGGCATCCTGCTTCAGTTCGTCATTGAGGTACAGGCGCAGGCGCAAGTCGTCCAGGTTCGGGACATCGGCGAGGGGGACAATGCATGGCCCCATCGGGGCAAAGGAATCAAACCATTTGCCGTTAAGCCAGTCAAAGAACTTGTCCCAATCGGTAGGCTCTTCGCCGCCGTGAGCCTGGAGCCGCCGCTCGGAGACATCATTGAGGATACTTATACCTCCCACATACTCCAGGGCCTGTTCCTGGGGAATATAGCGACCTTCCTTGCCAATGATCACCGCCAGTTCAGCCTCGTAGTCCACAAAATTAGAGGTGGGGGATAAGATGATGGGCGCGCCGTCACCAATAACCGTATCCACAGAGGGCTTCATAAAGACCCGGGGTGTCTCCATCGCCTCCTTCTCCAGAGCCATCTTCTGCCCATCCGCAGCCGCTTCAGCAATATGCTCGGCGTAGTTACCGGCCAGGCAAAAAAGCTTGCCCGGGACGGGCACCGGTGCCAGCAGCCGCACACCTGAACGAGGGTACAGCAATTGAGGCGGCGCTGCCTCAGTAGCCTGCCGCGCCCAATCCAGCCAGTGCGGGTTACCCAGCACCTCCGCCAGTCCCTCCGCTGGCCAATCACCAGGCGGTGCGGGGCCACTCCCCGCCAGTGTTTGCAGGTCCAATATCTCATCTTCGACCATTGCTCCCAGGCGGGGTCAGTATCACCGGAGATAATGAAGCTAACTAACCTTAATACCATCTCACCACAGTCCTTTCTGTCTCAGCATAACTTGTGACGCATCGTCGGATGCGTCACATCATATCAGTAGGCCAGACGATAACACAGACCGGCGGGGCTGTCAATTCAGTCTTCCTTACCCCCGCCGGGGTGCATCACCCGCGGCGGGGTAGAGGCATACAGTCGGCGCCCCTCCACCTCAAAGGCAACTTCACCGTAGACAGCCGTGTACTGCCCCTCCGCGCGCGGGACCCGCCCCACGAGCTCGTCGCCCTGAGGAGTCAGAGCCGCCTCTTCCCAGGTAGCGTCGCGGAAATCTTGCACCGGGGACCGCGCCACCCATAGGCGGCTTTGCACCGGCTGGGGATTGGCAGTGACACGGAACTCAATACCACCGGCTGATTCAGCCGATTCCCACTGCAACTGGGGAAGAGGTGCCTGCCGGGCCACCAAGCGGAAGAAGCCAGCCATTGAGCCCAACAGCCGTATTCTGTCCTCCAGGCCGTGCCCAGTGTTGGGAACGATGAGCAACAGCTTGGGCTGCGCCAGGGCTGGCCAGTAGAAGTTGACCGCGTCTATGGGCCAGTAGCGGTCATTGCTGCCCAGCACTATGAGCTTGGGCATCAGCAGCCGGTCGCGGTACGAGTACGGGTCAACCATCCAGGCCAGCCGGAATCCGCGCTCGGTGTCCAGCAGTTGCTGGAAACCTTTTTCAGTGTAATCATCTATCATCTCGGAGTAATCCCCCCAGAAATCCCGCTGGTGCTGGATCTGAACTGGTATGTTGAGGATATCAAAGACCATAGGCACGATGGCCAGCGTGCGCTGCGGGTCGGCGATGGCGGTTAGATACGTGGTCCAGCCGCGCTTGGAGGCTCCCAGCACCATAAACCCACGTAACTGCGTCTCCCAGCGCTGCTGGGCCAGCTCCTCCAGACAGTCCATCGCCCGCAGCACGCTCTTGACCATAGGAAACAGCAGTATCCAGTCCTCGTCACCAGTCTCCAGATATTTGACCCAGGTGTGGGAAATCAGAGCATCTTCCCGCAGGTTATCGAACAGCGGTTGATTGGGAATGTGATAGAGGATAGCCACGCGAGCCTGCAGTAGGTTAGCGGCGGTCAAACCCAGCATCTGGCCCTCGGGACTGGCACTCCCGCCCGTAACGAACAGCGGCAGCAGGTCAGGAAATTCCACGTTCTGCGGCTGATAAACCTGGAGCTGATGCTCCCATGTGATCCCCTGCCACACCTGGGAGACAATATGCAAATCATAAACCTTGCCCAAGAGCCCCTCCTCAACACCGCGCAGCTCCCATCTGAAAGCATCATCCGGCTTTGTCACATAACTGAATAAATCAGCATGGCCGGTGGTGATGGTTAACGCTGAAGCGGCGATCATCACCACGACAAACAGTCCTGCTGCTGGGCCTCTCTTGACGTTCATAACTGTTCACTCCCTGTACTTGGTACGACGGGCGTCTCGCCCGTCGGGTTGGGGGACAGGCGAGACGTCTGTCCTACTCCTCTTTTGGCGCATATTTGGCCTTCACTTTTTCGTACAATATGGCTCCAACCAGCCCGCCACCAAGTGCCCCCAGCAACGCTACGATCGTGCTACCTATTATTATTGGCAACATCTCTGGTTTAGGCGGAGGGGTGCCTCTATAATGTGTCCACACCTCACCAAAAAGGTAAAACAGTAACCAGCTCCCTGCACCAGCTATAATACCAGACTTCCGTCGCCAAGTGGGCATCGCGATCAGGGCTGCCATAATTCCACCTGGAATACACGCCACGAAACTGACGGCCAGAGCCTCAACATACGCTTCAGCTATGACGATCGCCTTACCGCCCACAAGCGGCAGTCCTATCAGGCCGGAAAACGTGACAAGTGCCCAGATTGCAGCAAGCATGGCGCAATAACCTACCGCTGCTCCTATAATCACAGCCAATCCGTTACGCATATTCGAGCCTCCTGCTCTTACAGCCCGGGGAGATTCATTTGACTGACATCCTCCGTCACGGCCTTGCCGTATATGCCACCGCCGCCTGCCACTAAGGGCAGTCTGCCCTCGCGAGCCTTGATGATTAGGTCAGCAATCTTGCCGCCGACGACCAGCCCAAGCTGTTCTTGCTCCGCCTCGTGCAGCACCGCCATTTCGCTGCCAAAGTGGTTAACCAGCCGCCGCAAAGTAACCGGCCGTACTCCTGGAACGAGCAGCAATGGCACCTGGTGCTGGTAGGGGGGGCGATGCTCCGGCGGACGAGGTTCCGGATAGTCCTGAATTTGCACGATGCGATCCAGCACTCCCATCGTAATCTTGGTGCTGTCGCAGTACTCACAACGCGTCACCGGAGGTTCGCCCTGGGCTATCCGCTGACAACTCTCACAGCAAGTGCGGTGATATTTGCCCAGGCGCGGATCCAGGCCAAAGTTAGCGGCAATCCCGCGACCGTCCTCGCGCCGTAAACACCGGACTATCTCTGAAAAATTCGGCGCCTCCATTCGTAGTATGTTATACTCGCGGGCGATACGCGGCAGCGAGTGAGCATCAGAATTACTCAAGAAGCTCTTGGCAGCCAGCTCGCCAATGCGATCGGCTAAGTAACTGTCGGCCGACAGACCCAGTTCTATGGCCGGGATCTGCGCCCACAAGTCACCGAACATATCAGCCATCCGCCGCGTACAGGCGCCGTAGACGCTCTTGTGCGGGGTGAAACAGTGGGCCGGAATAAACATTCCGCCGCAATCCAGGCAAATCCGCAGCAAATCTCGCGCCGGCATCCGGCAGGCCTGGGAGGATAGTTCGCGATTGGTCACGTGGGCGGCCATCTGCCGGGAGAATTGTTGCAAGCCGGCGAAATCGGGGAAGTAGCTGACGTGATGAGAGATACCTCCCCCCTCCTCTTTAGTTTCAAACTCCGCTCCCATAATAACTGTAACCTGGTCGCGGTAGCGCAGACCGCCACCGGGTTGAGGTATCATCTCCCCGCACTTGATAAGCCCGGCAATGTCCTCCATCACCGGCGGCGAGGCGCAGTCCACGATGCCGACAATATCAATCCCCTTGCGCTGGGCACACTCCACAGCGATATTCGCAAAGGTCAGGTCGCGGGCGGCAGTAATCTTGACTGGTCGGCCGCTGCTCGACCTTCCGATATGCACGTGCAGATCACACGTAAACAGGTTCATAATGCTTGATTCCTCTGGCTTATCTTTCGCGATGGGGACACATTTTGCCTCTCAGCTAGAGCTACTACTTTGGGGGCGCGAGCACCTCGCCCGAGCCTCGGAATAACTATTTGCGCAAAACATAGCTATCCCCAGGAAGGAGTTTAAGTACCCTATGAGGAATATTCCCAACAGGTGGCACGACAAAGTGGGGCTGGCCCAATATGACAGTGGTGTTGCTTTGTCCGGCGGCCTATGTGATGAAGGGTTATAGATACAGGGGTGTTATGAATCGTTGAAGCGCCGACTTCGTCAATTGCGGATTCTGCTGGTGGACTTGCTCGTGGCGGGGCTGGCTATTACTATCGCTGGGGTGCTAACCACCGAATCTGTACTCTCGGGGGCCGTGATTCTATCAGCTCTGAAACCGGGGGCATTGCTGTTAGGCTGTTGGGTCGGTGCTATCTACATTCAGGGGTTATATAGCAAAGCTCCGACCAGGTCTCGGCTGGTGTTGGGGTGGCTGGTTTTCAGGTGTCTGTTCGCGGCTAGCATGGTCGCCATTATTTTGTCGTACTGGCTGGGGGTGTGGTTGGCGGGGCGGCTTTTTTACGTGGTGGCCACCGCCATTATGATCAGCGGGACGATGGGAACGCGCTTATGGCTGATGGCGCGGAGTAGGCACTTCAGCCCGGTACCCCGCGTGCTGTTGGTGGGGAACGAAGGATTGCGCCACATTGAATTCCTGATGCAGAATCTGAATGACTTCCTCGCTAGCTGTATCGTAGGTTACATCGACGCCGGCCACAACAATGAGAATCGCAGTAGCGAAATCCCCCTTCCCCAGGCCGGACACCCGGATGAACTTCCCCAAATAGTGCAGCAGCAGGAGGTTTCTCATATTGCGCTGTGTGATTCTCCCAGCGATGGGACGGAATTACAGAAAATACTGAATACCAGCGCTGTTCACCAAGTCAAAGTCACGACGCTTGCGGCCCTGTTAATGGAGCTGACCGAGCAGATTCCGATATTTGAGATGGCCGGTCAGTGTGATTTGCCGTTGGCCCAGGGCCGGCGAACCATATACGGCGAGCGGTTCCAGCGGCTGGTGGGTATCGCCGTATGCCTGGTGGCGTTGCCCATCGCCTTACCGCTTATGGGTCTGGCGGCCATCGCCATTAAGCTCACCTCTCCGGGCCCGGTCTTGTACCGGCAAGAGCGAGTGGGCAAGGGCGGTCGGCTGTTTACTATTATGAAGTTGCGGACCATGAAAGAAGATGCGGAAAAAGATACCGGGGCAGTGTGGGCCAGCAAAGACGATCCGCGGGTTACACCGGTAGGGCGAATACTGCGTCAAACCAGACTGGACGAATTACCCCAGCTATTCAATGTGCTTAGGGGAGATATGAGCCTCATCGGCCCGCGGCCGGAGCGGCCCGAATTCGTTGAGCAGTTCAAGCAAATCATGCCTATGTATGACCTCCGACATTCGGTGCGGCCGGGGATCACCGGCTGGGGGCAGGTCAATTCGGGCTATGACACCAGCGTGGACACCGTTTTCCGCCGGTTGCGCTATGACCTGTATCATATTCGCAACACCTCATTGAGTCTCGACCTGCGCATCATTCTGCGCACGGTTTCGGTGATGTTGAACAAGTGGCGCGCGCGCTGAAATAGATTTGCCTCGGATGATGACCGCCTCAGCTCGGAGACGATAAGGCCTGGACAAAACCCTGGGATAAGTTGTACACTCTAGGGGCGGACGAATAAAGATAACGCCGGGCCTACCCGTAGAGAGCCTATGCATATCGGCCTTATTAGCCAGTTGTTTCCCCCCGAAGTTGGAGCCTGCATGAATCGCGTCTCCAGCCTCTGCCATT
>JAUWJN010000133.1 GCA_030607655.1 bacterium | reverse complement strand
GTCCATGGGGCCATTGCCCTCATCCTGGGAGTAGTCATACGTCTGGGATGCAGTCTTACCCAGGGTGGGATCAACTTTACCCAGTACTAATGTGTCGCGGTGCCGGTAGAGACGAAGCCATAGGCCCTCCAGGCCTTGATGAGCATCTCCTTCAAAAACGATGAGGTTGCGGGTAGCATGTACGTATACTCGCAAGTCCAGACGCTGCTCGCCTTGAGTCCCGAGGCGAGTAGCCGTAAGCGTCAGAGCGCCTGCGCCCGCCTGCTGGGGCTCAACGGCCCACTACGCCTCCGTCCCGGGGAGGCCGATGATAAGCTGACCCACCGGCTTGGGGCAGGGGAAATCGTAAGCGCCATAGGTCTCATACCCCCTGTTCGGAAAGTCGCCTGTCTTGGACCACTCCTTGATTTGGGCGAGGGTAATAACTGGCTCCTTGTGGCCGTAGAAGCGGCGGTCCCAGACGTCGGCCTTGGCCACATTGAAGGTAGGGCAGTTATGGGGTCCCCACAACATCACACCAATGTCACCATTGTTGATCTTCATCCCCTGATAAGGAGTGGCGGCCAGGGCGGCTTCTGCTGGTAGTACCATCCTGGCCCCCAGGATCGCTGCCAGTAGAAACACCCAAGCAACCGACGGTAGACTGTTCGGCCTGCAAATATCCTGGATGTGCCGCAGTCCTGCAGTAATGCCGACTAATACTATCATCTCAGAATATCTCATCATAATACCTCCTACTAATATTGTTCGTACTCTACGCTGCTGATATTCGCTGTATCGCTATGACCGACCTTCCTCGCCAGCCTGGCTCAACTGACCAGAAAAAAGGAGGCGGGGAGGAAATCCTCCCCGCCCGTGCTAGCCTTAACAATATGGGCCGCTATCTAATCTTCACACGACAAAGCACTTTTGGCTCCGCCTGGTATTGTACTGTGTGGATCCCAAATGACGTCCCGGCGGTTGGCCGGGTAGGCCATCCACTTGGCGTGGCCATCAACAAAGCCGAGGTTAGCACCCTTGTTGTGAATAGAAGCTATATTGGAGCAGAAGGCATACCCGCACATCCACCAATAACAGGATAGGCTGGACCCACCGCCGGACTCTTCTCCCGGAATTCCCTGCCCGCGGGCAGCGTCGCCCACCATTATTGTACTCACCGGCAACACTACGCTAGTCTGGGGTACTTGGTTGCTGAAATTTATATCTGAATTCTGAAACCCCAACTTGTAGTTGTAGCCATAACTGACCCCGCCGCTTCTGTGAAAGCAGTAATACTCGTAGTTGGGGTGGCCGCCACAGGTAACACTGGGGTCGTCGAGGATCCCATAGATATGCGGATCAGTGGGGCACATAAAGAGGTCCAGATTCTTTACGTAGGGGTAAACCTGCTGGCCCCAGTACGAGTTGGCGAAGGTAGTAGGGTCGGAGTCGATCCAGCTTGGGTTGCTGTTCCTATCGCAACTGAACTGCATGGGTAGCTTGTCGTCCCAGTCGCTGGCGTACATCAGACACCCCAGGGCCAACTGCTTAACGTTACTCAGACAGGCAGTTTGTTGAGCCTTGGCCCGCGCCCGGGCGAAGACCGGAAATAGAATCGCCGCCAGGATAGCGATGATCGCTATCACTACCAGCAATTCTATTAGGGTAAATCCTTGCCGACTTCGCCAAAGCAGCCTCGGCTGCGTCGGCTGAATACGACCTGTTTTTGTTGTACGAAGCATCTTTATCATCCTTCCATCATTTTACCTCAACACTCCTCGCTCAAGCGAAGTAAGTGTTGTAGGCTTACACTGGTTTGGAGGCAACCCAATCGGTCAGAAAGGTGATGAAAAACCGATTTGGTTTCCTCGCTACCTTCCTTTATTATGAGCTTGCCAGGCTGTACCACCGGTGGTATGGGCTTCCTCACCTCCTTACAATGCTCAGACTACAAATCTCAAACTATGGTGACACACAAAAATCCGCGCCCCTTATCATAAGGGTAACGCGGATTGTAAGCCATCCTTAGATTTATGCGCCACCGGCGCACCAGCATGACTACGGCTTATTGCTGGCTTATAGGTACCACTACGAGAGAGAGAGCATATCATATTCTCATCCCATTATTCCTACGGCCTTAGCCAAAGAGCAAAGAGCGGTGCTACATTTGATTTTAATTAGTATGTTGACAGTGTATCATAACTCTGCGAAATTGTCAAGCCCTCAGCCGCCGCGGGATTCCGGCCACCACCAAGTTCACTCCCACTAGTAAGCTTACCAACGATGTCACCGGTCACACTTTCTGCTCCTCCTTAGTACTGACTATAACTATTCATTATACCATGGGTAGAAAGCAATCCTGGTGTCTACTATAGATGCCGAGGTCGACCGACTTCTTTATGGGGCCTCCGGTTCAATCTGGTAGGTCGCCCCGGGATGCGTGGGAAACTGAACGTGACTGCCCGCCAGACGGAGTGGCTCGGTGACTCCTTCCTCCTTGACTAGGAGAGCCTGACCCGGCCAGGGATTGACGAGTTGACAGATATTGCCGACGCGGGAGCGGATCGTCAGTTCGGTCACCGTCCCATTATTGCAGGCTGAATCCACCTCAAAGGCGCCGATGGCCAGAAAGTTTTCGAAGCGGTAGGTGTAGTTGTCCGGTATGCATGGGAAGGGCCGGATCCAGCCGCCTCGCTTCTTAGCCATATCCCAGCCCCCGCGCGACTGGAGCAGGCCCTCCACCCCACAGATAGTGCCGGGATAATCGCCTAACAGACAACTACATAGTTTGACATGATATGGACGAAGGGTGGTCTCAAGTTTCTGGATAGTCCGCCGAGCGATGGCCAGAACTTCCGGCGGCGATTCGGGGGTGATCTGGTCAGCCCACCAGATGCCGGTCAGGGGGACGGGGATGTTGTACGTGATGGGCGGGGCACCCAGGACATCAACAAATATCGGGCCCTCGGGGGTATCATAAGTCGGATAGGGAGCCATGTGGGCAGCGATATGAGCCCAATTCTCTCGCTCTTCCTCATCTTCGCCCAGTATCTCAGCGGCCTGGGCTGCGGCATGAAGATGATACTTAATCAGGCTAAGAGCCGACTGGGAGTCCTTGTTACGGGCGAAATCTTTGGTGAGCTGCCAGTGCTCGGGCGAGACGGTAGGGAAGACGTGATAGTAGCCATCCTCTTCGGGCGTCACGTAGGCGGCGTAGAAACGGGCCCCCCCGCGCAGCACCGGATAGGCGCGCTCGCGCAGGAATTCCTCGTCACCGGTGTACAGATATCGCTCCCAGAAGGGCTTCATGGTCAGCGCCGTGATCCCTACACTTAGCTCCCAGACGACGCTGGTGTGGACGACGCTGTCGGTGCGGGCGGGATAGTGAACCAGGGTGAACACACACCCGGGCATATCGTAGACCTCACGGGCATTTTTCTGCCCTAAGGGCAGCAGCTTTTCGACAAGTTCAAAGTATGGCTCGATTTGCTCTATTTTGTTGCCGACGAAATAATGTCGACCATACTGCTGTTCATTAAAGTGGAAATCGCCACGCCAGGCCGTCGAATCCTGACAGCAGTACTGCGAGGCGTCGCCCAGTGCCTTGCATAGGGGAACATCACCATAGAAGCCTCCTTTCTTCCAAGTGAGGAAACGGTAAGAGGGGTCCTTGGTGGCTTCTTGATGGGCGACAAAGCGCTCGGCGGGCGATTCCGGCAGAGCCTCTTGCAGCCGCGAGCGGCCCAGGGCCAGGGTGTCGGTAGACTCCGTGGTGGTGACTACCGTAGCCAGGATTTGGAAGCGCCCTGCTACCGGGGGCAGGTGGAAGGTCGCGGCGGCCCCCGGCGCCCTGTTGATGAGACCGTAGTGGGTAGGGAAGCCTAGCTTTAGCCAATCTCCTGCCTCCACCCGCTCGTGGGGGCTATGGGCTGCTGTCCCCAGCCCGCGCCGTCCCTGGACACTTTCTACCCGTACCCCTGGCACTGAGCTGACCGCGGCAAAGGTGTAGCGGAAACCTTCCGGAAAGGTTAGCTCCGCCGGGAAGACCTGGGTAACCCACCCGAAGTCCTTCTCATACTCCGAGGTAGGTGGGTCCATCGGGCCATTGCCCTCATCCTGTGCATAGTCATATTCAAAGCCCAGCTTGCCCCAGTATATTGTGCCTAGCTGTAATGTGTCCCGGTGCCGGTACAGACGAAACCAGAGGCCGTCTATGCCCTTATGAGCAGCTCCCTCAAAGACAATGAGGGTGCGGGAGCCGTGCACGTACACCCGCAGGTCCAGGCGCTGGTCGCCGCGGATGGCCGTCGCCATCAGAGCACCGGGGCCTGCTCCCCGCCCTTCCACAGTCCACTCTGCCTCGGCCCCGGGCAGCCCGATAATAAGCTGGCCGACCGGCTTGGGGCCGGGGAAATCATAGGCGCAGTAAGATCTACAGATGCCGCGATACAACCCTGCCCACTCCTGTAAGAAGTCGTCCCTGGTTACCCACTCCTTAATCTCAGCGAGGGTGCGCACCGGCTCATTGGCGTAGCGGCGGCGGTCCCAGACGTCGGCCTTGCCTACGTTGAAGGTCAGACGGTTGTTCGGTCCCCACAGGATGACACCAATATCCCCGTTGGTGATGCCTAGGCCCTGAACGTGGCCAGCCACACGAATAGGAAATGGGGCCAGCGCCGCTTCCGCTGGCAACGCCGCCGACATTGCGATGACCACCCCCGCCGCAAGCAGCCCAGCAACCAACAGCAATTCAGTTCTCATTACCTGTTACCTCCCGTGTTTTTATTCGCTCCGATCCGTAATTTTTACTCCACCTGACATTTCCCTCTAGATGTTACTCGATAATGCCGAGGCAGGCACTGGGCGAGGCAGGGCCCCACTAGCATCTGGGGCCCCTATCCGCTGCTCATAGTTGTCATTGCTTACAAGCTATTGACTACCGCCAGGAGATATTCCAGGCTCTCAAGGGTGTCTGTGGTGGGAAAGTATTCCAGCCCCACATATCCCTCATAGCCGGCCTCATCAATGGCACCCAGGACATTCTCCCAGTTAATCTCCCCCGTCCCCGGCTCATGACGGCCGGGCACATCGGCGAGGTGGAAGTGAGCAATCTGGTCTATATGCGAGGTGATGGTGGCAATCAGGTTGCCCTCAGTCACCTGCTGGTGATAGATGTCATACAGCAACTTGACATTAGGACTGCCCACCTCATCCAGTATCTCAAACGCCTCCGCTGACTCAGACAGGTACTGGCCGGGATGGTCCACTATTACGTTAACCGGCTCAAGCGCCAACGTTATGCCCGCCGCTTCCGCCACCGGCGCCGCCGCCTGCAGACAGGCTACAACCGCTGCATGTTGCTCACTACGGGGTCGGGAAGTATCTTCCTCGCCGGGGCCGCAGATCAGCACCTTCACCTCCAGCCGATGGGCTACCTCCACAGCCTCCTGGGTGCAGCGGACAAACTCCTCGGCCAGGGATACGTCCAGTATCCCCTGCTCGGCTGCGATAGCGAACGCTGCTATTGCCACCCCGGCCTGCTCCTTGGCGGCGATGATGGTGTCAACGTCCTTGGTCGAACAATGCGGAAATTCGCACGCCGGCAGCCCGGCCTCACCAACGGCTGCAATCCGGTCTGTAAGTTCAGGAACCTCGGTGAACAATAGGTTAATACACGGCGAAAGTTTAATCATTGAACATGACCTCCTATGCGAGGGCCCCGTAGCATACAGAGCCCCATCCGTTGGTCAGAATTCTAGCTGTCGTTGCTTATAGCTGGGCGACTACTGACATAATGTATTCCAGGCTCTTGGGAGTGTCGGCGGTACGGAAGTGTTCCAGCCCGACATATCCTTCGTAGCCTGTCTCATCAATGGCGCGCAGGACATTGACCCAGTTAATCTCACCCGTGCCCGGCTCGTACCGACCAGGGACATCAGCGGCATGGAAGTGAGCAATCTGGTCTATGTGTGAGGTAATGGTGGCAATCAGGTTGCCCTCGGTCACCTGCTGGTGATAGATGTCATACAGCAGTTTGATGTTCGGACTGCCGACCTTCTCCAGTATCTCAAAGCCCTCCGCTGACTTGTCCAGGTAATAGCCAGCATGGTCCACCAACACATTTAGCGGCTCCAGCGCCAAGGTGACGCCCGCCGCCTCCGCCACCGGTGCCGCCGCTTGCAGACAGGCAACAACACCTGCATGCTGCTCACCGCGGGGCCGGGAGGTATCTTCATCACCGGTGGTGCAGATGAGCACCTTCGTCGCCAGCCGATGCGCTACTTCCACAGCAGCCTCGGTGCAGCGGGCAAACTCGTCGGCCAGCGCCACGTCCAGCATCCCCTGCTCAGCCTCAACACCAAACGCGGATACTACCATCATGCCCGTGGCCTCCTTGGCGGCGATGACGGCATCAATGTCCTTGGTGGAATACTTCCAGAATTCACACGCGGGCAGCCCCGCCTCCGCGGTGGCTGTAACCCGGTCCGCAAACTCAGGAAGCTCACCAAATAACATCTCAATACACGCCGAAAGCTTGATCATTACATACGACCTCCTTTGATTTCATTAAGCGACTAAACTGCACTATTCTCCGAAGTACGGGCATCCCCCTCTTGGGGCGGCAGCAAATTCGGCGGGGTGTTGAACTTATTCATCGCCGCCTCGATGCCCGCGCTTAGAAAATACTCAACCGCCTCGGCAGCACGAGTTAACATCTCTTCAATGGTCGCAATCTCCGCGCCCCCAAAGGGAGAGAGTACAAATTCGACGGCGTCAGCCTGTGCCGGTAGTGGGCCGATCCCCAGCCGCAGCCGGGGGATTTCGTCGGTATCCAGATGGGCTACCACCGAGCGCATCCCCTTGTGAGTGCCGGCGCTGTCGCCGCGGCGCAGCCGCAGTGTGCCCAGCTCCAGGTCGAGGTCATCATAGATAATCAGCAAGTCCTGGGGGGGTAGGTCAAAGTAGCTGACAACCTGGGCCGCCGCCTCGCCACTATTGTTCATAAATGTTTGAGGCT
>JAUWJN010000093.1 GCA_030607655.1 bacterium | reverse complement strand
TGATCAATAGGTAGTTACTGACGCCGAAACAAGCTGCAACTATTCGGTGGGTCGCCCCCCATACGAAGCAACCGGTCACTCAATTGTAAAGGAACGGTTACATTATACCACAAATTCGCTATTTTAGCAAGTCATCAGATTGCGCATAACTGTCAGCCGAGATACTGGCTGTTGAGAAAGTATTGGCGTACCCAATGAGGTATGATAATAAAAGTGAATCCCCACATTGATTCTGATGGGCAATTGCGGAAAATAAAGGCCATGCTGGTTGCCCGGTTGCCATAATTGTGTGTGGTCTTGGGCCGGGCTCTCATCTTCTCAGATGTCCGATATACTCCTCGCTGGGCTATTAAGCCTGGCCTGATGCCTCTGGGTTATCTGAATACATTTCGTCGCTGCATGGTGCTTTCTTGATGTTTACCTTCTTGTTACATAGGGTATGATTATATCAAGTAATGCTCAAGGATATATAAGGGTAGCCTATATGCCCACTATCGGGGGAACTGTCTATGGGCCAGCGAATTCTAGCCGCGGATGACGATGCCGTAATGCGTGAAGTATACCTGTATGTTCTGAATGATATAGACTATGAAGTCACTGTAGTACGGGATGGGCGCGAGGCTCTCGCGACACTGCGAGTTAGAACGCCGGACTTGATTCTTCTTGATATAAGGATGCCGAACGTGTCCGGTTGGGAAGTTCTGGAGGCTATCCGCACCACCCCGGCATGGAAAGACATTCCGGTAGTGATGGTGTCAGCATTGCCTGAGCCGCCAAGCGAGGACGTAGACGCATCCCGTCGCTACGACTGTTATGTAACCAAGAAGAAGACAGGAGCGGACCTTATTGAACTTGTTGAGCAGGCACTGGCGGGGAGACTACCGACTATGCTGGATGCACCGCCTAATAGCAGCCCGCCGAGTTGACTCGTGACAATCAACGCCGTATGAAGGCGTGATTGAGCAACAATATTTGCAGCAAAGGATTAGCCTTAGGAATGAAGGCGGAAACTATAGGGAAGAGGCAGGCGAAGCAGCCGGATTATGGCGAGATGCTTAGTGCCGGCTCACCAGTCTATGATGGTGGGCTGGACAGCAATCAGTGGGGCGAATTTGGTGAGGCCGGGGACGATACAATTATTGAGACCGGAAGTCCGGTCGCACGTTTCCTTTTAGCCGATGATAACCAGGCTGTATTAGAGTCGTACCGGCATATCTTCGCGGGGATTGTGAATGGGCGGACATCAGAGGCCCGAATGTTGAAGCTACAAACGAATCCCTCCCAAGCTAAATCCCTGACAGCTCGTGACGACGTGGTCGACTTCGAGTGGGTTTTCTGTCAGCAGGGTGACGAAGCAGTGGAGGTGATCCGCGCGAGTGTCGAGGAACAGCGGCCATTTGCCGCGGCATTTATTGATGTGCGCATGCCACCGGGCCCGGACGGTGTATGGACAGCAGAGCGTATCCGCGCCATGGACCCATATGTGCATATCGTCATGGTGACGGCTTACTCCGACTTCGATCCCGAGGAGATCGCGCGGCGTGTGCCACCGGCGGACCGACTGCTGTATATCCAGAAGCCCTTTCATGTTGTGGAGATTCGGCGATTCGTCTGGGCGTTGAGTACCAAGTGGCGGGCGGAAAAACTGTCCCGACGGATGCAGGCGAAACTGCAGAGCGTGAATGAGCAACTGACGCGTGATATCCTCGCCCGCCAGCAGGCCGAGCAGCGACTTGCCGAATCCGAAGAAAAGTACCGCAATCTTGTCGAGAACGTCAGGGATGTAATTATTCAGATATCTTCCCAAGGTATTTTTCAGTATGTCAGTCCGACCATAAAGCAGCTTGCAGGTTATGACGCCGAAGCAGCATTGGGCAATAATGTCACTGAGTACATAGCCGAAGCAGATCGGCCAAGGGTAGCCGAAGTTATCCAGGACGCGGTACGAAGTGGGCAATCTGAGACTATTGAGTTTATGTTGATATCCGCAGATGGCAACCAGTTTCCGGTAGAGGTCAGTGCCTTGCCGCTGATTGAAGAAGGGCGAGTCGTCGCGTTCCAGTGCGTATTGCGCGACATCACTGACCGTAAACAGGCCGAGCAGGCGCTTCAGCAGGCTTACCAGCGAGACCAGACCATTCTGAACACCTCCATGGACGGCTTTTACATCTTCCGACTTGACGGGAGTATTGGCGACTGCAATGCGGCTTATTGTAAGATGCTTGGCTATTCGCGAGACGAACTTCTGACTATGAAAATCACCGATCTAGAGGCAGTAGAGACCCCGGAACAGACAGCTCAGCATATTCAACAGATAATGCAAACCGGTAGTGACCGCTTTGAGACAGCCTACAAGCGGAAAGACGGTGGGCTAGTCCACCTGGAAGTCAGTACGACTTTTGTCGAACTCCCCGATGGCAGTTGGTTCATCTGTTTCGCCCGCGACATCACCAAGCGCAAGCAAGTAGAGGAAGAGCGAGGCCTTCTGGAACAACAACTATTTCAAGCTCAGAAACTGGAATCGCTGGCCACGTTAGCCGGTGGTGTGGCCCACGATTTTAACAACCTGCTTACCGGCATCATCGGTATGACTGAATTAGCACTGAGGCAGATTGATCCTGACTTGAAAGCGTACGAGTATCTTCACAAAGTCTGTGAACAAGGGAGACGCGGGGCAGAATTGATTGCTTCATTGTCAGCCTTCAGTCGCCGCGCCGTCAGCGAACAGCAGCCGATTGTGCTGCGGCCGCTGGTGAAAGAGACAGTCACATTGCTGCAACGTACTCTGCCGGAGACTATCAAAGTGCGGACGAACTGGCCCGACTACCTACCCTTGGTGAACGCTGATCCGACGCAGATGCAGCAAGTCATCATGAACCTGGGTACCAACGCCCGGGATGCAATGCCCAACGGCGGCGAGCTGACTGTGGGACTGGCGAAGGTTACCTTGGACGAGCAATATTGCCGGCAGCACGCCGACGTTGCTCCTGGTGATTACGTCTGCCTGTCGGTATGCGACACCGGCGTTGGCATGACGATTGAAGTCCAAAAGCACATCTTTGAGCCGTTCTTCACTACTAAGGATACCGGCAAGGGAACCGGCCTAGGTCTGGCGATGGTCTACGGCATCGTCAAGGAGCATAAGGGGCACATCGGCGTTTATAGTAAAGTCGGTAAAGGCACGGAATTTAAGGTGTACCTACCAGCGATGGACGCAGGCCTAGCCGCTGAGCACGAGTCTGAGAATGAAAGTCTGGTGGGCGGCCCGGAGACGGTGTTGTTCGTCGAGGACGACGTCACGGTACTTGGCGTTGGGGAGGAGATGCTGCAATCATTGGGTTACAATGTCCTGACTGCCCTGAATGGCAAGGCGGGGCTGGAAGTTTACCATGAGCACCAGGAAGAAATCGCGCTGGTCGTGACCGATATGACGATGCCGGAGATGGGCGGAGAAGGGCTCTACGACCAACTCCTGGAGGCCAAGCCGGGGGTAAAAGTGTTGTTAGTCAGCGGGTACAGTTTGAAGGAGGAAGTATCTGCCCTGAAGGCAAAAGGACTGAAAGGTTTTGTCCAAAAGCCATTCAATTTGCAGGTATTAGCGGTGGCCGTGCGCCAAGCCATAGACGACTAGCTCCCGACGGGCGGGGATACGTGGTCTCACAATGTTTACCGGACGCTCTAGCGAGTATTAGACGGGGACAAAATCTATTTGCCCATCAATGCGAGCCACGACCTCAGCCAGCAGCCACGCGGCATTCTCCAGGTCGCCAAGTGACACCACCTCTACCGGCGTGTGCATGTAGCGATTGGGGATGCTGATTAGCGCCGCGGCTACCCCGGCGCTGGAAATCTGTATAGCATTGGCATCGGTGCCGGTAGCTCGTGGGGCCGGCTCAGGCTGGTAGGGTATGTCATTTTCCTGAGCAGTCTCGATGAGCAGGCGGTGCAGGACGGGGTTGATATTAGCGCCGCGGGCAATGGTCGGCCCGTTACCCAATTTGATCTCACCGGTCACCGCTTTTTCCGCCTCGGGATAGTCGCTGGCGTGGGTCACATCTACGGCGATACCCACCTGGGGGTCTATACCAAAACAACTGGTACGGGCCCCGCGCAGCCCCAGCTCTTCCTGAACAGTGGAAACTGAGTACACGGCACAGTCCAGGCTGCGGTCCTGTAACAAACGGAGTGTCTCCATTACCACAAAGGCCCCCACTTTGTCATCAAACCCGGGGCCCGTAACCAAGTCATTCGCAAGCCGATGCATACCCAGCTCAAAAGTAATCGGGTCGCCGACCTGAACCAGCTTTTGGGTTGCCTCTTTATCCTTCGCTCCTATATCTATCCACAGTTTACTGATTTTCGTCTCGGCCTTTTTCCGCTCTTCAGGTTCGAGCAGATGTATGGCTTTGCGCCCTATTACTCCCAGTACTGGGCCACCCGCCGCGTGAATGTAGACTCGAGTACCCGGCAGTAAAGCTACATCTACCCCGCCAATAGCTGAGAAGTTAAGGAAGCCCTCATCGGTGATATGCTGGACCATCAGGCCAATCTGGTCACAGTGACCGGCCAGCATCACGCGAGGGGTAGTATCGGGGTTCTTCGCTGCTGTGACATTGCCGTGGACGTCGGTGCGAATCTCATCGGCCCACGGCTCAGCATAGCTACGTACTATCTGTTGCACAGGCTGCTCAAAGCCTGATGGGGACGGGGCCTGGAGCAGTGATTGTAGAAAACTCAGTGATTCAGGTCGCATTAGGATATCGGCCCTATTGAACAGACTGCTCGAAGCCTAATAAGAAAGAAGCTTCGAGCAGTAATTGGAGAAAACTCAGTCATCCAGTTCAGATTCAAATGCTGCTTACGCTGCCCTCTTACGTCGGCGCCAGGCGCCTAATCCTAGCAGCCCCAGACCAAACAGGGCCATGGTGCCCGGCTCGGGGATGTCCTGACCTTCCCAGGTGTACTTGACCTTCCCCCAAGCGCCAGCGTCTTCGTCCCAGATGCGGGCGACGGTGCTGCCGCCCGCGCCGAATGAAGTCCCGTAAGCTTCAACAGGTAGGTCAATGGTGCCCAGGCCGCTGAACAATGTGATGTCAGAAGCGCCGGTGAGGGTGTTGTATTCAGATTTCGTCACATCAATGCCCGTGTACATATGCCCTGAGGTGCCGCCGTAATCCGTGGTGCCATCATACGTGGGCACATTGTAAGCAATTTCAGTTATAGTGGGGATCGTTACAACAATTGGAGGATCCCCAGGGAAGCTATCCCCCGGGCGGTACAAATACGTTGTTGCGTTCATGCCTACGCTTATTTGGTCAACTGGGTCTAGGCTCGTGCTTTGGTTTTCGTAGCCCATTGACCCCGCGACATGACCGTACAAGGTAATCTCGATGCTCTGCAGGGTGCCCAGATACCCATAATGAAACTTCTCGAAAGTCAAATTCTGAATAAAGTCTAAGTCCTGATCCGGAATTGTGTTAGACCAGTAACTGATGGACCAAGTATCAACCTGGGCGGCTGCCACGCCGAAGGCTAGGGTCAGAACGACGAGAGTAACAAAAACTTTTGCCTTCATACCACATTTACCCCCGGGCCAGATTGCCGTAGATTGCCTTCTGGCCCGCCTAAAGTTTTACTACTTAGTATGCACTATACCCGATATGCAAGAATAGGTCAATACCTTTTTTGGAAAATCTCGTAAGCATCGGAGAGACTGCCTAAAACTGTGATAGCACCTCTACCTCAGTGCGTTGTTTTTCAGGCTACGCTGTCGCCGTGAGAATCTGGCGCACTTGCTCGGGATAGTGGTAAATGAGCCACAATTCTTCTTCGGTAAGCGGCGCTTGATTGTGCAAATTAGCCAGTTGCACCAGTTGAAGTGTTTCTTGAGCGTGTTCGTCATCCCGGAAGCCCAAATCTAGCTGACTGTACACGTACTCCAGTCCCGAGGCACCACCTTGAGCGCCGGTGGTAATGACGCGGCCGGTGGGCACCTGTTCCGGCTCACCGCGGCCCAGTTGCACGAAATTGTACAGCTCATAGTTAGCCCTGTCCTTCAGAGCGCCATCGGCGTGAATACCGGATTCGTGGGCAAAAGCATTAGCGCCGACCCCCGGCTGATTTATTGGTATAGGCACACCGAAGGCGTTGCTGACGTACTTGCTAATCCCCCAAGCTTGGTCAAGCTGTATGGCTTGCGAGAGGAAGCCGCTTTGACCCCACTGGGCCGAGTATTTCAGAGCCAGCACGCAGGAGACCAGGTCAGCATTACCGGCCCGCTCGCCCACACCGTTGATGGTAGTATTTATGTAGGCGTCCTGACCGGCCTCGCAGCAAGCAACAGCTCCGGCACAGGAGTTAGCCACCGCCAAGCCTAAGTCATTATGGCAGTGCATCTCCATCGGCATTTGAACTTCCCGGGCAATTGTTCCGATTCGCTCGGCAATCCGGCCCGGGTCCTCGTACCCCAGCGTATCACAATACCGGAACCGGTCGGCGCCGGCCGCCTTGCCCGCCTGGGCAAACTCAATCAGAAAGTCCAGGTCGCTGCGGGAGGCATCTTCAGCATTAGTGCCCACCGTAATCGCGCCGCCCTCCTTGGCGGCGGCTACTGCCTCGACCATCATATTGATGATGTCCTCACGCGAGAACCGGTTGCGGAATTTCCACTGCAACATCTGCTCGGAGGTAGAGATAGATACCTGGTAGTGCTCCAGGTCAGTATGCTCCAGGGACTGTTGCACATCGCTGGCCACCGCTCGCGTCCAGCCGCTAAGCTGTAGGCGTCTAATCAACGCTCCATTGTCTATATCCCCTCGGGTCAGGGCAACATTGGCATTAATGTAATTGCGCTCGTGAGGGATAAGGGGGAAACCCATCTCCGATTGATACACGCCCATCTTATCCAACATCCAGTTGATGACGGTTTTCTGGAGCTTGGACAGACAGATGCGGGACGTTTGTTCGCCATCTCGGTTAGTTACGTCTATGAAGTATATGCTTAGCACTGTTGCAAACTCTCCTTATGGGTACTACGTAAGTGGTTAACGGGCGGTGTTCTTCCACAATGGAAGCCGCCCCGCCGCCACAGGAGCCAGTCAATTTACGAGGTGAGGCTACACTATCATGTATATTATACTTGAGAAGGGCTGATATTGCAAGATAGTCTACTGCCGGTCGTGATCAATTGGCTGCCGACCGGATTCTTCCCCGCGCAGCAGCTCCCGAATAGTCATCCCCACAATCTTAGGCAACGCGATCAGCCGCGGCAGCCTGCGGGGCTCCTTAATGGTGCGATATAGCCATTCCAGGCCGGCGCGCTGCATCCATAGGGGGGCTCGCCGCTTGCGGCCTGATATTATATCTAACGCTCCCCCCACTCCTATAGAGACGGGCACTTGCAGCGCCTGCAGATGCTTCTTGATCCATTTTTCCTGTTTGGGAATGCCCAGAGCCACCAGCAATAGCCCCGGGCGGGCCTGCTTAATCTCTTCCGCTATCTGGGCCTCCTCCTGGGGCGAGAAATATCCGTGGTGCCAGCCGGCGATTTGCAGGGCAGGAATCTGCCGCTGAAGTTCGGCGGCGGCCGCCTCGGCCCCCCCGGTCTCGCCGCCCAATAGATATACCGACCGGCCCAACCGCGCTGCTACCCGGCACAACTGGTCTATCATATCGCAGCCCGCGCAGCGCGCATCTATCGGCAGGTTCAGCATGCGAGCGGCCAGCACTACCCCGGCTCCGTCCGCTGTCACCAGGTCGGCCTCTTCCATAATCTGGTGAAGTTCTTCATCCTGGCGGGCCCGCACTACCGCCGAGGCGTCGGAGGTAACTATCATATGGGGCTTATCTTCCTGAATGAACCGTTCTGCCTCCCGGAGGGCCTCATCCAGGCTAACGGCGTGCAGCCGCACCCCGAGCAGTCTTACTTCACCGGGCCCCGGGCGAGATTCAGCGCTCGCCGCGCGGGGTAATAGGCGCAGAACTATGTAGAAAGCCAGCAGGCCACCTACGCCAGCAGTGGCGATGATAAGCGCCTTGAGGATAAAGCTTATCTCGATAAGCACTACCAGCAGGACAGCCAGCAGGCACAGATAGGCGGTGCCAGTCAGCAGAATGCCGATTACCTGCCGGCGCCTGTAACCCTGGCTTAGCAGCAG
>JAUWJN010000192.1 GCA_030607655.1 bacterium | reverse complement strand
GGGGGGGGTGGAGCGGCCCCCCCACCCGGGGGCGGGCCAACCCCCGTTTTTGGCGCCCCCGTGGGCCCCACCGCGGGCCGCCGGCCTGCCGGTGGCCGAGGCGATAGGGAATATGATAGTGGACATCGGGGGGGGTACTACCGAGATAGCAGTTATCTCCCTGGGGGGCATCTGCACCCAACGGTCTATGCGCACCGCCAGTGAGGAGATGGACGAGGCTATCAGCAGCTATATCCGGCGGGAACTCAACCTCATTATCGGCGAGAGTACCGCCGAGCAGATAAAAATCGCCGTCGGTTCAGCTTTCCCCCTCCCCGAGGAGCTAACCATTGAGGTGCGAGGTAAAGACCTGATTAGTGGCCTGCCGCGGAGGGTGACTATTAGTTCCGGGGAGATCCGCGAGGCCTGTGCCGAGCCGGTCGCCGCCATTGTCGAGATCATCAAGGAGACCCTTGATGCCACTGCTCCGGAGTTAACTGCGGATGTAATGAATCGCGGCATAGTCCTAGCGGGAGGAGGCGCTCTGTTGCGGGGGTTGGATCAGCTCATCAGCGCGGAGACTGATATCCCCGTTTATGTGGCCGAAGACCCTATGACCTGCGTGGTACTAGGCGCGGCTCACTATCTGGAAGAGCTGGACGGTATTCTTACCGACCAGTGGTCCTGAATACCATAAATTATGCTAACGCTGCGCCCCATATCGTCGCGCCAGAATTGGCGTCCGATACTAATCTTTGTTAGCCTGGCCCTGGCATTGACTATCTGGCAGCATCGGGCCGCGGGCCCAGGAGTTACTAGCTTCCCTGAGTATCTGTGCCGCGCCCTCAGCCACCCGGCGATGCGCGCTTTTACGAAGGTGCAGGGAGTAATCTATGATGTCGGGGTGTCGGTGGCCCAAGCGCCCTCGCTGGCGGCCGAGAATCGGCGCCTGCGCCAGCAGCGCGATCGGCTGCAAGCCGACAAAATACTTCTCACTGAGCACTTCCTGGAGAACAAACGTATCCGGGAGAAGCTAGGTTTCGGCCTTGAGCAAGAAGTTAAAGAAATTCCCGCCCGTGTCATTGCCTACACTGCCGGGCCCCAGCGCTGCCGAGTTACCATTGATGTGGCAGGCGGGCGCGAAGTCCACGTCGGCGATGTAGTGCGAGAGACACAGGGTGTGGTGGGAAGAATAATTGAGGTTCACGGCTCCACTGCTCAAGTAATACTGTTAGTTGACGCCCAGCATGCTCTGGCCGGGTTGGATCAGCGTAGCCGTGACGAGGGGATGATTTATCCCGTGCCCAGTTGGGCGGGCATCCCGCAGCGGCTGCGTATGGAAAAGCTCCAGCGGCATGCTGACCTGCGAGTAGGAGATGTAATAGTTACCGCCGTGCTAGGTAAGGTCTATCCCGCCAACATTCCTATCGGCATAGTGGAAAGTGTCCAGCGTTCACCAGCCAGTGTGGAGACGGTGACGGCTATTATTAAGCCGTTTGTGGATTTTGACCGCCTGGACTACGTCTGGGTGGTAAGCAAACCTTAGGGGATAGGAATCGGCTCGCGGTGTTCGGTATTCGGCTGTCTGGCCGCCCTGCGGGGGGGCATCCTGCCGTTTCCGAGCGCTGTAACCGGGACCCAACAAGATGTGGGTATATCTGGTAGAAATTGTAGTCGCGGTTGTACTCGTGGCTTGGCAATATGCCTGGCCGGCGTGGCTGCGTCTGGGCGGTCAGGGACCGGACTTAGCAGTGGCATTGATAATAAGCGTGGGGCTTACGCGGGGAGTGGTGGAGGGCTGTGGGACAGGGCTGGCGGGCGGACTGTTAGTCGGTTCACTGGGGCATCTGCCGCTGGGGGGATTATTTGTAAGTCACATGGGGCTGGGCAGCCTGGCCGGGCTGCTGCGGGGTCGCATCTTTTCTGACCGTATCATTGTGGCTGTGCTGGTTACCTTCGCCGCCGTTATCATCGCCAATTTTGTTGAGTTAATCTTCTACCCTCCACCTGCTTTGGGGGCTTGGTTGACCGGCACCATCTCTCAGGCGTTCCTCAGCGGGATCGCTGCTGCCCCACTCTTTGCCGCCATCCGCGCGCTGGCTCTCCGCCTCCCGGCGCCCCGTCAGCCTTAGGCCCTCACCACGGCTGGCCCAGGGGCCGGGTGTGAAGGGTCATTTGCTGGAGCAGCTCGGGGTGATTGACTCCTATCTGAGTGTCCTTGCCCCGCCCCGTCATAGTCAGCCAGGGAATGGCCTCGCGGTCCCAATCAGCGAAACCAGTCAAGGCGAGGCGTAACGGACTACGCAGTGGCGATACTGAGATTGTCTGGGTCACGCGGTTGGTCTGAATGCCGCCCAGGGCATACAGCAGGCCAAATCCGGCCACCCCACGCGGATAATAATCCAGGCTGGTGCTGTCACTGCCGTAGACATATACGTCGGTAAAGCAGCCGTGCTTGGCCGTATTTATGTACTTTTGCAATGCCCAGTAGCGCTCAACATTGCTTATCATATCAATACCCAAATATGCCGCCGCCATATCCCGCCATATATTCTGTGAAACCCACATGTTCCGCTCCTGGTCAGTGTGCGGGGCACCATACAGCTTCAGAGTATGGCGGGTGGCGGCCACCAGGTCCTCACGTAGCCGGTCAATATCTAAGCTGTCCAGGCTCATTGCGCTACGCATAGGATAGACGGCCCCGTTCGCGGTATACAGAGAATAGCCATCCCAGCCGGCGGGCGGCTCGGATTCATAACCAGCATCGTCCTCGCCGAGGACAGCTTCATCTTCAGCGGGGAGGGTCTGATTCAGGGCCACTGCGTAGTGGTCTCCCAGCCAGCCTTGCTCATTAAGGGTTTGGCCAATGAGCTGCTGCCGAGCCCGCCACCAGTCAGCCAACTCCACCTCATCCAGGGCAATAGCCATCTGGGCTCCGGCCTCATAGGCGGCCAGGCTCTTAATGGCCAGATAGACCTGGTCGGAGGCATGTTGCACCACCGCCGAGCCCTGGTCAATGGTGTTATAGGTGCCGGTCTCGGCAAAACCATCATTATCGGTATCGGACTCAGTTACTCCGGCCAACAGCTCTTTGACCGTGGGGAACAGTTGCCGGATTAACTGCGAGTCGCCCGTCTGCTTCCAGTACTGGTCCAGCAGCAGTACAAAGTTAGTATTCTCCTCTACTTTCATGTGGTGGGGGTAGGCCATCGCACCCACCGTCAGCCCCATACCCATATCATGAGCCAGGGTATTGTCCTCAACGTAGTCAGCCCACTGGACCAACTCCATTCTCAGCAAGTCGGGCCAGTACTGAAGATACAGCGGCGCGACATTGTATTCCACATCCACTGTGGAGTGCAGCTTGCAGCACCCCTCCCACACGCTGAACCAGTCCTCGCCGGTCGCCGACGTCACCCACCAGGTGTTTGTAATCCAGCTCTGGAAGGCAAACGCCAGCAGCTCTTTAAGCGCGGCGGGGATACTAGCTTCACTGACTGTTGACTCAAACAGGGCAGACCGGCGCTCAATCTCCGGCCACTCATCCAGGGCATAGCGCGCTACCTGCGTGGGACGGCTGAAAAACTCCAGATATCTGAACCGGTAGGGCTCTTCTTTTATTTGCAATACCGGCTCCTCCACCCAGCCGACGTATATGAAGGTCGCCGCGTCCTGCTCGCCGGCGGGCAGGGAAAATTGCCAGGGCAGGCCACTACAGCGCTGGCCCCAGATGAGGGGTAGCACGGCCCGGCCGTCAGCATCCTCGCCCACTTCTGGCGGGGTGAGCTGGTCTTCCAGGCCGATAGGAGCGTGGCGAGGGAAGACCGACAGCGCAGGACTGGCGGGGCTAAGCCACAGGGCCGTAGTAGGAATGCCAAATACCGGTCCCGAGATAGCGACACCAACTAACTGGTCCTGCTCAACTGCCCTGACTGACTCAGAATTACGCAGCCCCTGGGCCACGACGAATTCGCCAGTAACTGGCTCCAACCCCCGGTTGTGGACGGTCACATCCAGGCGAAGGTAGGGGGCAGTAGACAGCTTGATATTCTGGGGATAGAACGGGGCCGAGAATTTCAGCGTCAATTCCACCGGCAACTCCGGGCTCCGACCGCGGTAGGTGAGCGTAGTCAGGGTTTGCGTCTGCTCAATATCGGTAAAGATGGGCATAAGATCAGTGAACGGCAAGGCGTAATATTCGTCCCCGATATGGAGGGCAAATATGTGCTGCACCGCAGCCAATTGATATTTTTCAGGCTCTTGCTCAAAGTAGGCGACCCGGTAGTCGGCGTGGCCCAGAGGTGACTGGTGCATCATACCTAGCTGGGGCCGCGGATTTATCGCCACGCGACTGCCGAATTTGCCCAGCGCGGTCTCGTAGAGGCGCAAGTTACTGGCCGCATCTTTCGGCAGGGCGGCGGGCGGCGCCAGATCCTCACCTTCCTGGCCAGCGGCCAGGGCCACCACCCACTCGTCAGTATAAATCTTCAGCAGGTTGACCTTGGCGTTGTCCTGATGGGCGGAAAACTCCACCCGCAGAGGTTGGTCAGCGGGGATGTTAATATCAGCCGTCCGTACTACCGCCTCCCCTGGCCGGCCACACTGCAGAATGTCAAAGTGGTTAAAGATTACTCGGCCGTTCACACTTATGGTAAAAACCCGCTCGCCGGACTGGGTGAACTCATTCTCGCAGAAGCCCAATTTCAGTCGCGCCAGGCCCGGCGGTAGTCCGGTGAAGACATAGGTGAACTGTTCGCCATATCTTTCCGTCTGATAGATAGCATCTTGGTCGGTCTCATAGACGGGGGTAGAGACCGTCCATACGTCAGTAGTGCCCTCCAGGCGAACTGCAACCGGCGCGTACTCCGGGTGCTCGTTTGCCCCGGCTGCCGATATTGTTAGGGCCAGGCTGATAAATACTAGTGCCCGGTATAAGGGGCAAGCCATCTGATAGCCTCCTTTATAGGCTAATCAACTGCTCTTGCTTGACAACGCCTAACAAATAGGCCATATTGTTAGTCATCAGAGTTGATGAAGCACCTGTTATACTGTTACTGAAGATAATTACTATGAATCGCCGAGAATTCCTGCATAGGTGCATGACCACTGCCGCCGCTGTAGTTACTTGGGGCGGCTTGGCAGGCTGTTCGCGGGGCAAGCTCCCCCTGCCCGCACCCATCTCAGCGCCGCCCACTGCCGCTGATAGACAGCCTCCCACCCCACCTACCGCTGACAAGGTGGGCAGTAATCGCTGGGACCCCAGCATTGTAGACGTTGACCTATCCGTTGCTCGCAATATGGAGCCTGCCGAGCTAGTACGAACTGCCCTGGACAACTATGGCGGTATTGATGCCTGGGTGCAGGCGGGGGACATGGTGGTAATCAAGCCGAACCTGGCCTGGGCCCGCCAGCCTGCCCAGGCGGCCACTACCAGTCCGCAGGTCCTGGCCGCTGTCATATCCCTGTGTAAG
>JAUWJN010000238.1 GCA_030607655.1 bacterium | reverse complement strand
CACCGCATACCGCCACCAGCGGAGCAGCTGCTGCGACTTGATGATGCCGACAAGCCCCAGAAACATCAGTATCAGGGGCAGCTCAAAAGCCAGCCCGAAGACTAACAACAGCCGCAGCAGGAAATACAGATAGGGCTGGAGGGTTAGCTCAACGTCTACGCCGATGCTTTGGTTGATATTGAAGAAGAAGGCAAAGGCGCGCGGGGAGATATAATAGCAGAATCCTGCCCCCCCGATAAATAGGCCGGTAGCCGCCGGCAGCAGCCATATCACGTAGCGTTTCTCGTGCCGGGCCAGGGCCGGCTCAATGAACAGCCACAGCTCCATAAAGATTAGCGGAGAGGCAATCACAATGCCAGCTACCAGAGCTATTTGCATCATCAAGATGAAGCCGCCCGCCGGTTCAAATATACGGAAGGGCAAGTCCTCCAGCCCCGCCTGGCGGGCCCCGACTTCGGCAGGCTGCCGCAGCAGGTGCAGCAGCGGTGTGCGCATCGTCCAGGCCAGGGCTGTCCCCGCCGCCGTATAGCCCAGCATCCGCAGCAAGCGGGTGCGCAGCTCAGCGGCATGCTCAAAGAAGGAAATTTCCTTTCTGTTATCATCCGCTGTCATAATATCTACTGATTTCAACTTCGCATAGGCGTAGTGAAGGAGTACGTTTGCGCTCTGGAGAAACAACTGATATCTCCAGAGTATTTCTACCTTATTGTACGCCTTATTGAAGGAGGAAACAAGAGCAGTGACCGCAACCATCTGTGCCGAGCAGAGCTTGCGGCAAAAACATTTACGGAGGTTAATCAGATGAATCAGATTGGTTTAGGTATCATTGGCGTAGGCCAGATTGGTAAGCATCACTTGGAACACTACGCCGAAATCAGCGACGCCGAGGTCGTAGCAGTAGCAGATATTGACCAAGCGGAAGCGCAACGAGTGGCCCAGGAGTTTGATGTCGGGCACGTCTATACTGACTTCCGCAAACTGCTCCAGCGCGACGATATTGACGCCGTTGACGTCTGCCTGCACAACAATCTGCATGCGCCGGTGACTATCGCCGCCCTGGAGGCCGGCAAGCACGTGTACTGCGAGAAGCCTATGGCCGGCACCTACGCCGACGCCAAGGCCATGTATGACGCGGCCCAGCAGGGCGAGCGCCAACTCAGCATCCAACTCTCCACGCTCTTCCGCCCCGAGACTAAGGTGGCCAAACGGATTATTGACGCGGGGGAACTAGGCCACTTATACCATGCCCGTTCTACCGGCTATCGGCGCCGCGGGCGGCCCTATGTAGATGGTTACGGGACGGCGCAGTTTGTGAAGAAGGAGGTGGCAGCCGGCGGTGCTATTTATGACACTGGTGTCTACTATATCGCCCGTATGTTGTATCTGCTGGGCTTGCCGGCAGTAGAGCGCATCAGCGGCAAAACCTACCAGGAAACCGATATGGACGCGGAGCGGCGCGCAGCCAGCGGGTACAACGTGGAAGAGTTGGCGATGGGCTTCGTGAAGCTGGCCGGCGGGGTGACCCTGGATATCATTGAATCCTGGGCCATCCACCTGAATGAGTTTGAGGGCAGCTACATCGTCGGCTCGCAGGGCGGCCTGCGGCTGGACCCATTCAGTTACCACACCACCTTCTGCGACGTGCCCATGGACGCCACCTTTGACCTGGCCGCAGCCGACCACCGCTGGCATGACATAGTGGAGACTGAGGATGCCTACGATTCGCCCCAGCACCACTGGATTGCCGCGCTGCAAGAGCGGGTGGACCTACTCCCGACCGCCGAGGCCGCCCTGGCAACAATGCTCATCAGCGAAGGAATTTATATGTCTGACCACCTGGGCCGCGAGGTCAGCGCCGAGGAGGTAATGAGTGGATCTCAGTCCTCAGCCCTTGACGTGTAAGCCTCGCACAACTGGCTAGGCGAACAAATGAACCGGATGACCGACAACCCCCTTCACTAACCATTCCATACAAAGGTTAACTTAGGTACACAATAATGGAACCAGCGGGAATGAGCGGAAAACAACTTGTTAGAAAAGCCGTGCTGTTTGAAGGCCCACAAAGAGTGCCCCGAGCTCTGCCGGAACCATGGGGGACTGATTTCTTTGGGGTCGGGATCGGCCAGGATCCCAATTGGCAGCCGGCCGTAGAAGGCGAGGATGAGTTTGGCTGCATCTGGCAAAAAGTCTCAATAGCCGATAAAACTATGGGCCAGGTAAAGGTCCATCCGCTTGAGGACTATGACAAGCTAAAAGATTTTCCCTTTCCCGATTACGACTTGCCGCAGCGCTACGCGCATATACCAGACACCTTGTCAGAGAATACAGAAGACAAATTCGTCCTTACTTCAATTCCTTTTTCGCTCATACACAGGCTAGACTATCTACGGGGCAACGTGAACGCGATGATGGATCCCTACATCAATCCCCAGCAACTCACAGAACTCCTAGGAAAACTAACTGATATAGCCTTGACGGCCTTAACCCATCTGAGCGACTTCGGAATAAACGGCATTATCTCGTGTGATGATTGGGGACTGCAAGACCGACCAATTATAGCCCCGGAGACTTTCCGCCGCTTTTTCAAGCCCTTTTACAAAGAGGTCTTTCACCAGGCGCACGAATATGGCATGCTTACTTTCCTGCACAGTTGCGGTCATATCAGTGAATTGTTAGAAGATTTCATTGACGCCGAGCTGGATGTTATTCAGATGGACCAGCAGGAAAATATGGGGGTTGAGAAACTTGCCCACCAGTTTGGGGGCCGGCTTTGCTTTTGGTGTCCGGTGGATATTCAGAATACTATGGTAAAAGGAAGTTTGCAAGACGTACGAAACTATGCTAAGAAACTAATAGAGGAGTTGGGCGGCTACCATGGCGGATTTATTGCCAAATGGTACCCATCCCCGGAGGCTGTGGGCCATACTCAAGAGAAGATCACAGCAATGGCAGAAGCATTTGTAGAATACGGGGAATACAGTTAGCGTCTATTACTTCATAAACGCGGCGACCACCTCGCCGAACTTCTCCAGAATCCCCGCCCACTGGGCCTGGCCGTACTCTTCATCAGCATTGCGCGGGTCTAGGGCATCAAAGCTGTACCAGATCTCCTTATGCTCCGGATTGTAGCCCTCAGTCTCGGTCAGGTAC
The DNA here is from genome assembly GCA_030607655.1 of bacterium. GTDB lineage: Bacteria > Armatimonadota > Zipacnadia > Zipacnadales > Zipacnadaceae > JALGTV01. Next base: position 937 of record JAUWJN010000238.1, on the reverse strand, counting down.
GGATTGCCGAGATAGGCGGGCGCCAGTTGCTTGCGATCCTGGGGTAACAGGTCTATATGCACCGTGCCGGGAGCGGCCACCATGGTCAGCGAGCCCTCCCACTTGTCGGCGTGAATCCAATGGTTCTTCAGCAGCGGCTCAGTTTCTTTGCCGGCGTCAATGTAGAACCACGTCATCGTCTTGGCCGGCGGGCCGAACGCCGAGCGCCGCGCCACGTTTTGCTTGTAAATCTCTTCTGCCCGTAGGCAGAACGTCGGGTTAGGGCCGTGCCCGGGCAGCAGCAGTATGTTGCGGAAGCCGTAGAGGTGGATAGACAGCAGCGTCATCGCGATGTGGTGCGCAAAGCGTCTCTCCTGTTCCTCTTTGGCGAACGCCAGCGGCTCATCCGCCGGCGGGCCGTCATCCGGCTGTGTCGGGCACTCAAAACCCGGAGAACCGTCCTCGTTTTGCAAAGGAAACGCTGACGCATAGGCCTCGGGCACGTCCATCTCCTGGATATAGGTCTGGCGCCACTCGGCGCGGCACTCTTGCAATATATACCTCACATCCCCGTAGTACATGGGGGGAAAGGCTACACCCCCAAACCGGCGGGCTGCCTCTTCGGCGAGGTATCCGACCGTCATATAGTCAGTGCCGAAGGGCATATGCGAGCCATGCCACTCCAGGCTGCCCACGGGCAGATAGGCCAGATTGCACTCCCGGCGACGGGCCACGATTGTCTTCGGGACCATACGATCAAACCGGACTTCTTCCATACGATTATTCCTCCTTCAACTCATCAATGTTATCCAGGACCTTCGTAATGGCATCAAGGATCAGTTGCATATCCTGCTCATCGCACGGTGGTGAAAGGTGCCCCTGGGCCAGGCTAAACTCCTGCTCGCACATCTCCTCGCTGACCGGCAGGTCACCCTTACGGTACACCGGTGGGTTTTTG
>JAUWJN010000120.1 GCA_030607655.1 bacterium | reverse complement strand
TAATGACCGATCAGCAGCCGATTAGCTCGCTGGGCTGCTACGGTAACCCCCTGAATCCGACGCCGAACCTAGACAAACTGGCAGCCAGCGGAGTCCGCCTGGACAATCTTTATATCGCCGGGTTCCCGTGCAGCCCTTCCCGGGGCTCGATTCTGTCAGGGCGTTATCCTCATAGCCATGGCGTGCTGACCAATAACGTGCTCTTTGAGCCGGAAATACCCAGTCTGGGGGATATACTGACCGAAGCAGGCTATGACATGGCGTACTTTGGCAAGTGGCACTTGGGCGGCTGCACCCGCCATGATTTTGAGGGCCAGGAGCCATACAACGGCGCGTGGGTGCTGAAGCGAGTGCCCAGCGACGAAGGGTTCAAATTCGAGAAGGTAAAAGGTGGTGGCGGCGAGGACGAGCCCCAGCACGGGTTCAATGCTCAATGGGCCGGTGGCTGGAAGCAATACAGGCAATATCTACGCGAGGTGGGCCTAGGGGAAGCGGTGGATAAGTATCCGCCTATGGGTAACCACCACATCTGGCCAAGTGGCACGGACGATGAGCACTGTTACTCGCAGATTTCCGAAGAGCATCACGTAGAGGCGTTTATCGCTGAGGAAGCGATAAAATTCATCCAGTCGCGTCAAGGGAGTAATGCCCCGTTCGGCATCGTGGTATCATTCTACGCTCCACACTTGCCCGTAGCCCCGCCTAAGCCCTGGGATACTCGCTTCAGCCTTGATGACGTGACGCTTCCTGCTAATCACTATGACACTATGGCCGGAAAGTCGCTGGAAGTGCGCTACAACGGGCCTTGCTATAAACTTGATCAATGGACCGATGAGCAATTTTATGACTATATCCGCCGCTACTGGGGTTACTGCGCCTACATTGATAAGCAAATTGGTAGGGTCCTGGCAGCTCTGTCCAATGGTGGCCTCGACGATAACACCATAGTAGTCTTCACCAGTGACCACGGCGATATGGTGGGGGCACACGGAATGGTGTGGAAATGGGACCACTGCGGATATGAAGAGCTATTCCATGTGCCCGGTATTATCCGCGTGCCGGGTATTACTCTGCCCGGCCGGGTTACACCGGCCTTGGCCAGCAATATTGACCTGCTGCCCACACTGCTGGAATTAGTCGGCGTGCAAGCGCCTGAAGGTATCCAGGGCCAGAGTCTCCTTCCAGTCCTCGCCGGCCAGCAGGATACCTTCCACGAGCGGATATTCTCCGACTCGGTTGGCACCGCAGTGGTTACTTACGACGGCCGGTGGAAATATGTCCTGAGTTGGCAGCCACGGGATATTGATGAACTCTACGATCTGCACAACGATCCAGGCGAGATGAACAACCTCATTAATGATCCGGGGCATAAACACATCGTCAGCGAAATCAGGGAGCAAATATTTGAGTGGTTGGATGAGGTTAATTACCCGTATGCCCAGGTCATCAGGAAGATCGCTGACCAGCCAGTGTCATTGCACAATTACCCGAAGGCGCCGCTAGATGTTAGCCTTGGCACGTGATGAGACATACTCTCGCCAATGCTTATTCTTTGATTCCGTATTTCTCCGCCAACTTCGGGCTGTATGGTGCTCTTCGGTCCTCACAACGCTCCCGCGGGCATAATTGGCAGCTCTGAAAGTTGACCTCCGTCGGGAAATATATGCCCGCAAGGGATTTGGTGGGGACCATCACGAAGCTATCAGTCAGCTCTACCCCTATCAGGTCTTTTACATCCCCAAACAGCTCAAACAGCGGGGCTTGCTGGGTTATGGGCCAGTCCTGTAGAGCGCCCGGGTTCATACTCGACATCTGTCCGAGTGCGTACTGCTTCTGCAGGTAGTTGCCGAGATAACTGGTGGCCGCTCCCAGGGCCATCTGCTTAATAGTATCAAGATAATATGGAGCCAGAAAATCATCCGATGGCAGCTCTACTTCGTCCAGTTCGCGGCCACAGGTGGCAACGTAGGGGAAAACGCGGGCCACGTTATCCAGATTCGCCCTCAGCACACGGCTGCTGAAAACTCTACCGTCAATAGCTACTGAGTCTTCGCACTTATCGTTAACGTAGGAAGCCTTGTACACTGCCCGGGGCCTCGCTACCTGCCGCACGCTCTTTACCACCTTGTCAACCACACTGACAATATCCTCGTCGTCGGCATCCAGGCGCAAATGCTTCAGTACATCCTCGGTTACAACGCTAAACGGAATGTCATCTAATATCTGCATAAACATTCACTCCCTAATCTCTTCGCTAGCTTGTAGAATTCTTTTGCCTCCACCCGGCGACCTTCTGCACGGTTAATTGTTGTGACCATACCACCATGACAAAGGGCTTGCTCATACATAGCACAAAGTGTACAATGATTGTGGAGTTTAGTAAACAACGGGTTATACACGGGTGAGCGGAATGCACAAGACATTATATCAGTTGTTGCTGGCAATTATGCTCTTTGGTGGTGCTTGCACACCGCAAAACTCGACATCACCTCCGCCGGAGATTGCCTCCGCCAGCCTGGCTAGTTCAGACACCCAGGTACGGCGCGCGGCGGTTGCTGGCCCATTTTATCCGGCTGACGCCGACAGATTGACTCGCACAGTCCAAGGCTACCTGCAACAAGCCGAAGGCGAACAGATTTCGGATGACGTTATCGGCCTAATGGCGCCCCACGCGGGTTATGAGTTTTGCGGCGCGGTGGCGGGATATGCCTATGCGACTATACAGGGCCGCAGTTATGACTCAGTTATCCTCATCGGGCCAAGTCACCAAGGAGTGCCATCCACAGGTGCTGCTCTGAGCGGCAAGGATGCCTGGGAGACGCCACTGGGGCGTGTAGCGGTGGATAAGGAACTGACCAAGCGACTATTAGCCGCCAGTGACAGATTTCGGATAAATGACTTTGCTCACGGCCCGGAGCATAGCCTGGAAGTTCAACTCCCGTTTCTGCAAGTGGTGCTGGATGAATTCAAAATTGTACCTATCGTTACGGCTGATTTTAGCCCACAGAACTCAGCAGCTATTGCTGAGGCTGTCGCCTCCGCAGTTGGAGATAAGAAGGTGCTGTTGGTGGCTAGCACCGATATGTCTCATTACCCCGTTCAGACAGAGGCTAGCCGGGTTGATCACGCTATGCTCAAGGTGATAGCAGGATTCGACCCCGACGAAGTGTATGCCGCTGATGAACGGCTGCTGGGCGAGAATGTGCCTAACCTGCACTGTACTTTGTGCGGACTAGGGCCGCTCGTTGCCGTAATGAAGGCGGCACAAAAACTGGGGGCCGACCGGGCGCATGTGCTAAAGTACGCCAATTCGGGCGACGTGGAGCCAGCCCTGGCAGACCGCTGCGTCGGCTACGGAGCGGTGGTCTTCGTGGGCAAACGCCCCTCCGTTTCATCTGAGCCTGCTGCGGAAGCCAGCGGCGAAGAAGACATTGAATTAACTCAAGAGCAGCGAGAGTGGCTACTGAAACTGGCGCGCGGAACCATTCAGCAATATGTAACGTCTGATAAATTAACCGGGATAGATACTGATGATCCGGCGATGCACGAGCAGCGAGCCGTCTTCGTGACTCTAACTAAGCAGAGCCGACTGCGCGGCTGCATTGGTCAGATCGAGGCCCAAATGCCTCTGGCCGAGGCAATCAGAGATGCGGCTATTTCGGCAGCTACCCGTGACCCTCGGTTCCTGCCGGTCACGGCTGACGAACTCGACAAAATACATATTGAAATCAGCGTGCTCTCGCCGCTGCGCCAGGTAGATAATGCCAGTGAGATAGAAGTAGGAAAACACGGTGTGCTGGTCCGACAGGGGACGCGCCAAGGAGTGTTTCTACCTCAGGTGGCCCCGGAGCAAGGCTGGAATCGGGAGCAGATGCTGACCCACCTGTGCGCGGAGAAAGCGGGACTGCCGCCTGATGCTTGGAGAAAGACAGCCACCTTGTACGTCTTTTCCTGTCAGGTATTCGGGGAGGAGGAGTAACAGCGACAGTGGGGCAGTGGACCACAGTGAACGGGCCCAGAACTCTTTACGCTTACGCCACTCTAAATCAAAAACCACCAAAGGAGCCTGCCATGGGGAATTATCTACTGCGGCGTCAATCCGTAGCCACCCGCATAGGCATCGTAGTCGGCATGAGTCTGTTGATCACTACCTTTGCTGTAAGCTGGTGTTACAGCAGTCACACAATGTCAATCCACCTGCACATCGACGGCGAGGTAGACGAACTGGTCGCCGATGGCATCAGTGACCTGTCGCGACCGCTGATCGCCTGGTCGACCGCAGCTATGATGGCGTCACCTCGAATCAGGCTATCCGCGAAGGGACAGCGGGCTGCCGAAGCTCTGATTGTCACCACCGCCGCCACCGAACTCATCAAGCACGTAGCTAATCTGCCCCGGCCCGAGTCCGATGACCCCAGGCTAGTGGACCTGGGACTGGCGCCGCCGTCCGACGGTCATGGCTTCCCCAGCGGACACGCCTCGGCAGCCTTTGCCTTTGCAACGGTGATGGCCGATGCCGACCGAGAGAATCGCTGGTTGTGGTATGGGGCAGCCAGTGCGGTGAGCTGGTCGAGGGTGGAGGTGCACGCCCATCACACCTGGGACGTAGTAGCCGGGGCTGCTCTGGGCAACTACATCGCCCGTCGTAGCCTGCACAGTGATAACGGTTTGCTAGGCGTGGTGGGACTGGAGCCCAAGCGAGTCAAATGGGGCGAGGCTACCTTGACACTCGGGCCCGGATTGGTGCCGGGCGGTGTCAGCTTTGCCACGCTAGAGTTCTAACTCATAAGCCGGCCTAGCCCGGGATGCTGGGAAGAAACCCACGACTTTGTACGTCTTGTTCGCTCAGGTGTTCGCCGAAGCAGAAGATTAATAGGAGCCGACGACTATGGACAGCGGTAAACTAAGCCGACGAGAATTGCTCAAGAAGTTAGCGTTGGCGGGAGCGGGTACGGGTCTGCTGGCCGGAGCAGGTAGCCTCACAAAGAGGTGGACGAGTACCACGGAGGCCGCTGTCAGTGCACATGAAGCGATGTATTATGAGAAGCTCAGCGGGCAGCGAGTCAAGTGCTATGTATGTCCGAACGAGTGTGTAGTGGGGCCAGGCGGGCGAGGGGTTTGTGGCAACAAAGTCAATCGCAACGGCAAGTACTACACCTTGGTCTATGGCCGAGCCGCGGCATTAAACGTTGACCCCATCGAGAAAAAACCTCTGTTCCATTTCCTCCCCCGCTCCTGGGCTTTGTCAGTAGGCACGGCCGGCTGCTCCTTCAGTTGTAAGCATTGTCAAAACTGGGAAATATCCCAGCGGCTCCCGGCGCAACTTGAGCAGGAGGGGCACGTGCTTAGTGTCCCACCGAACCGCTTGGTGAGTAAGGCGCAATCGCATAATATCTCGGTAATCGCTTACACATACAATGAGCCGATCTCGTTTTACGAATATATGTACGACACCGCCAAGCTGGCCCATCAAAAAGGGCTAAAATCGGTGATGATAAGCAACGGCTATATCAATCGCGAGCCGATGATTGAGGTATGTAAGTATCTGGATGCAGTTAAGATTGATTTGAAGGGCTTCTCGGAAGAGTTCTATTCGGGCTACTGCAGTGGTCGCTTGGAGCCGGTGCTGCAAACGATTAAACGGGTCATTGCGCTGGGCAAGTGGCTGGAACTTGTCTATCTGGTCATTCCCACGGTCAATGATGACCCGGAAATGATTCGCCAGGCCGCCGAGTGGGTCAAGCGAGCCGGGGGTCCCGATGTTCCCCTGCATTTCTCACGGTTTACGCCTGCCTATAAGCTAAAGAATCTGCCCCCCACCCCGTACGATACGCTGCGCCAGTGCCGTCGCATCGCTAGAGAAGCGGGCCTCAACTATGTGTACATAGGCAATGTACCTGGTACTGAGGCCGCCTCTACTTATTGCCCCAGTTGCGGCAAGATAGTTGTCAAACGCAATAGCTTTGAAGTCCTCGGTTCCCATTTGAAACCCAATGGCGCCTGTAAATTCTGCGGCCACAAAATCCCCGGCGTCTGGGCATAAGCCTATGCTTAGCCGACGAGGTACTATCGGCGTAGCAATCCTGGTAACTGGGCTGACGGCACTGCTGCTGCAGGTAGTGCTAACCCGCGAGCTGCTTGTCTCGTTCTTTGGCAATGAATTGTGCATCGGCCTGATACTGGTTGACTGGTTGCTGCTAACCGCCCTGGGCACCGCCCTGGCCGGTCGTTTACTAAGTCGGCTGCGCAACCCACTGGCGCTTCTATTCACTGACCTGCTGCTGGTAGCGACGATAATGCCGCTGCAGATATATGCAGCCCGCGCCGTCGGCGGCCGCACGATGTTCCCCGGTGAGTTGATTGATCCGCTCAGCATCTTAGTGCTGGCGGCGGTGGTTTTGGCCCCCGGGTGTCTGCTGCTAGGTGCGCAGTTTGCCTTCGGTTGTCAATTGGTTACCGGTGACGACTCAGCGCGAGGCGCCGCCCATGTGGGCTACATCTATGTCCTCGAAGCGCTGGGGGCCATTATAGGCGGTCTGCTGTTTCATTTCTGGCTGGCCGATCACCTACAAACTATTCGTATTGTTTTGCTCCTCGCCGTCCTAAATGGCCTCGCCGCTTTATTGGTGGCAGCCCATCTACCCATCAAGCGCCGCCTACTTGCGTTGAGCTTCCTGGCACTACTCCTCGCGGGGATCATTGTCCGTGCCGCTGCTCCCCGTCAAATATGGCTGGAGTGGTTCACTGCGGTGCAGCGCTGGCCTGGCTTCACGCTTTTGACGTCGCACAACACCCGCTAGGTTATTGTCGCCAAAACCCACCACGACTCCCAGATGAGTGTGTATCACGATGGTCTGTTGATGTTTACCACTGAAGATGAGTTAGATAATGAAGAGCTAGCGAATTTGGTGTTGCTTCAGCATCCGGCGCCTAAGCGTGTGCTGATTATGGGGGGCGGTTTGGGCGGGCTTATCGGGGAGGTGCTGAAGCACCATCCCCAGGCCGTGGATTACGTGGAATTGGATAGGCAGGCAATTGGGGTGATTCGCCGCTACCTGCCCCCAAGGTTGAGTGAGCCGTTGACTGACGAGCGGGTTAACCTGATTTACGCCGATGCGCTGACGTTTTTGCGCACAACCAGTCGCCGATATGATGTCATCATTAGCAACGTGGGCGACCCCCGTACTGCCGTGATGAATCGTTTCTACACCTGGCAGGCCTTCCAGGACGCAGCAG